>JAOTWE010000075.1 GCA_029863065.1 Betaproteobacteria bacterium | reverse complement strand
TTGGCGGCCGCCAAGCCCGGAGAAAAAGGGCGGTATTTTGAGTCGTTTCGCATTACGTGTCAATGTGTTATCGCTGAAGACGGCGGCCGTGTGCAGCGCCACCGGCGGCACCAGCACAAGGTACCAGGCCGCGGGCAGTGCCAGCGGCCGCAGCTGCTCGCCGACGCCTTCGCCGATCGCGTTCTCGCCGAACACGAAGAACGGCACGTCGGCGCCGAGCTGCGCCGCCAGCGCCCGCAGGCGCTCGCGCGGCCAGCCGACGTCCCAGAGCCGGTTGAGGACGAGGAGCGTCGTGGCGGCGTCCGAGGAGCCGCCGCCCAGCCCGCCGCCGATCGGCAGGCGCTTGTCGAGCGCGAGGTCGGCGCCCCGCGCGCAAGCGCTCGCTTCCTGCAGCAGGCGCGCCGCTCGCACGCACAGATCCTCTGCCGCGGGCACCCCGGGCAGCGGATCGTGCCGTCGGATGCTGCGGTCGCCGCGCACCGCGATACCGACGCGATCGCCGCGCTCGATGAGGCGAAAAACGGTCTGCAGCTCGTGCATGCCGTCGGCGCGCCGGCCGAGCACGTGCAGGAACAGATTCAGCTTTCCCGGCGCCGGGAACCAGTTCATTTCCACTCGGAGACGGCGAGCCGCAGCTCCAGGCCGGGATAGCGCAGGCGCAGCCGCGCGGGGCGTCCGGCCTCGTACTCCAGGTAATCGATGCGCCATCCCTGCTGTTCGAGCGTGGCGAGGCGCCCGTCCCCGGCATAGGTCGATTGCGCCGGCACGCCGTCCACGGGCCGCGCGCGCACCCAGTCGGCCAGTCCGCGCAGCGGCAGTCGGAAGCCCAGCACCTGTTCCGTCAGCGTTTCGGCGTCAGCCGCCGTGTAGCGCCGGTCGTCGGCGGTAACGAGCGTGACCAGTGCGTCGCGCCGCGTTACGCGCGCCAGTCCCTGGCCGAAAGGCGAACTGATGAGCACTTCGTCGCGCGCCACGTCGTGGCGCCAGGCGAGTTGCCCCGAGGCCGCGTCATCGCCATAGCGCGCCGCAAACCTCGCCGTGAGCTCGAACTCCACGCTCTCATCCGGCGCGCGCGCGCTGAGCCCGGCGCAGCCGGCGGCGAGCAGCGCCGCGGCAACAGCGAAGGCGCGCAGGACAAGATTCACGCGTGGCGCAGGCCCGGGCGCGCTAGCGGCGCAGGCGCTTCAGGGTCTTCTGCAGCGTCTCGTTCTCGGGATGGCTCTTGAGCACTTCCTGCCACACCTGCTCGGCCTCGGAGCGCGCGCCCATCTGCCACAGCACCTCGCCGAGGTGCGCCCCGATCTCGGCATCCGGTCGCCCGAGATAGGCGCGGCGCAGGTGCTCCGCCGCGCTCTTCAGGTCACCCATGCGGTAGAGCACCCAGCCCATGCTGTCGATGATGTAGGCGTCCTCCGGCGCCAGCTCCAGCGCGCGCTCGATGAGCTTGCGCGCCTCGGTCAGGCGCAGGTTGCGCTCGGCATACGAATAGCCGAGCGCGTTGTAGGCGTGCGCGTAGTCCGGCTTGACCCGCATGAGCGTGCGCAGGCTCGATTCCAGCACGTCGAAGCGCTCGAGCTTTTCCGCGGTCAGGGCGTGGTCGTAGAGCAGCTCGGGCTGTTCCGGCTGCCCCTGCAGCGCCTTGCCGAGAAGCTCGAAGGCGTCGCGGTTCTGGTTGGCGTCGCGCAGCAGCTGCGCCTCGGCGATCAGCACCTGTATGCGCTGGTCGCCCCGCGCGTCCAGGGTGCGCAGATACGCGAGCGCCTCCTCCAGCCGGCCCTGCTTGGCCATCACATTGGCGATGCGCAGCCGCGCCGGCAGGACTTGATCGCCGCGCTCGATGCTGCCGTACCACTTGCGCGCTTCCTGCCACTTCTTCTGTTCCTCGGCCGCCTGTCCCAGCGTGTAGCGCACGCCTTCCGGATCGCGAAAACCCATTTCCAGCAGGCGCTTCAGGCTCGATTCGGCGGTGGCGTAGTCTTTGAGCTGCAGCGCCAGCAGCCCGACCGCGAAGCGCACGTCGCCGTTGTCGGGGAACGCCGCCAGCAGCTTCTCGAACTGCACGCGCGCCTCGGCGTAATTGCGCTCGCCGACCAGTAACCGCGCGTAGGCAAGCCGCGCTTCGCGCGCTTTCGGGTTGCGCTCGAGGAACGCGGCGAGCGAACGCGCCGCGAGCTCGGGTGAGCGACGCTGCAGGACCTGCGCTTCGTAGATCGCCGCCGCGTCCCAGTCCGGGCGCAGCTGCACGGCGCGGCGCGCGCCTGCCAGCGCCGCAGCATCGTCGTTCGCGGCGAGCGCCGCCTGGGCGATCGCCAGCTGTGCTTGCGGCAGCTCGGGATGGCGCGCGGCGAGCGCGCGCACCACGCGCAGATTGGCCTCTTTGTCGGGATTGCCGGCGAGCAGCCGGCTAAGCTGCAGAAAGCCGTTGGCCGCGGCGTCGCCGTCGCGCTCGAGCAGCTTCGCCAGCAACGGCTCGGCTTCCTCCACCTTGCTCGAGCTGACCAGCAGTGCGGTCAGCGTCTGCAGCGCCTGCACCGAGTCGGCGTCGGCCTCGTACCAGACGCGCGCCGCGTCCAGCGCGAACTGCGGCGTGCGCGCGAAATTGGCGACTTCCACTGCGCGGCGCGCGATGCGCGGATCCTTGGTGCGCTGGGCAAGGTCGGCGTAGGTCTGCGCCGCCAGGGCGGGGTTACCGCGTTGCAGCGCGATTTCGGCGAGCAGCATCTCATAGAGCAGCGGCTCGGTCAGCTCCTGCCCGGGCAGGCGCGCTGTAGAGGGCTCCACGTCGGCGGCGTCTGCGGCGTCCGCCGTCGGCGCGGACTCCTCGTCGGCCGCCGCCTTGGGCTGGGCGAGCGCAACGCACGCGGCGAGCGGCAGAATCAAGAGCAGGATGAACAGACGAATTGCTGCGAACATGTCGAAAAGAGTGTAGGTATATTTGGTGCCCCGCACAAGCAACAAAGTTCCATGCCAGAGCTTCCTGAAGTAGAAGTCACGCGCCGCGGCATCGCGCGCGCGCTCGCCGGGCAGCGCATCTCGGCGATCGAGGTCCGCGAGTCGCGCCTGCGCTGGCCAGTGCCGCCTGCGGTACGCGGCCTCGCCGGGCTGACCGTGCGCTCGGTGAAGCGCCGCGCCAAGTACCTGCTGCTCGACTGCGGCGACGGCCAGCTGATCATGCACCTCGGCATGAGCGGCAGCCTGCGCGTACTGCCGGCGGGCACCGCGTTCGACAAGCACGATCACTTCGACCTGGTGCTCGGCGAGCGCCTGCTGCGGCTGCGCGACCCGCGGCGCTTCGGCGCGGTGCTGTGGCGCAAGACAGGGGACGCGCCGCACCCGCTGCTCGCGCGGCTCGGCATCGAGCCTTTGTCGCGCGCGCTCGACGGCGCGCGCCTGCACGCGCTCACGCGCGCGCGTCGCGCGCCGATCAAGGCGTTCCTCATGGACAGCCGCCGGGTGGTCGGCGTGGGCAACATCTACGCCAGCGAAAGCCTGTACCGCGCGCGCATCGACCCGCGCACGCCGGCGCGGCGCCTGTCGCTCGCGCGCTGCGCGCGGCTGGCGCGCGCCATCAAGGACACGCTGCGCTCGGCGATCCGCGCCGGCGGCTCGTCGCTGCGCGACTACGTCGGCGCCGACGGCGGCTACGGCTGCTTCCAGCTGCGCATGCTGGTGTACGGGCGCGAAGGCAAGCGCTGCCGGCGCTGCGGCGCCGCGGTGCGGCGCATCGTCCTCGGCCAGCGCTCGACCTACTTTTGCCCCGCCTGCCAGCGCTAGCGCGTCACTCCTTGCCGAGCGCCTTGACCTTGGCGGCCAGCCGCTTGCCGACCAGGGGATGGACGAACTTGGCGACGTCGCCGCCGAGCAGCGCGATCTCGCGCACCAGCGTCGCCGAGATGAACATGTGCTGCTCGGAGGGCGTGAGGAACAGCGTCTCGAAATCCGGGTACAGGCTGCGGTTCATGCCGGCGAGCTGGAACTCATACTCGAAATCCGACACCGCGCGCAGGCCCCGGATCACCACGTGCGCGTCGTGCTTGCGCACGAAGTCCGCCAGCAGGCCGGCGAAGCTCGCGATCTGCACGTTCTTCAGATCGCCGAGGACCTCTTGCGCCATCGCGGTGCGCTCCTGCAGCGTGAAGAAAGTGCTCTTGCCGCGGCTGTTGGCGACGCCGATGATGAGCGGCGCGAACAGCTTCGCCGCGCGCCGCACCAGATCTTCGTGCCCGCGGGTGAGCGGATCAAAGGTCCCCGGGTATACCGCTCGGATCATGTTCGCTCCATTGCAGTAGTTGGTAGCTCACCTGCCCGGCGCGCGAGCGTTTCAGCTCGCGCCACGGTGCCGCCGCGACCGCCGGCTGCGCCCCCTCCACGTACACGCGCGCCCCGGGCTGCAGCCGAGCGGGCAGCGCGGCGAGCAGCGCCGGCAGGGCATTCTGCCTGAACGGCGGATCGAGGAAAACCACGTCGAAGCGCTCGCCGCCCCGCGCCAGGTAAACGAAGGCATCGCCGGCAACGATCTCCACGGCGGCGGCCCCGAGCTGGTCACGGCTGCGGCGCAGCGCCGCCGCCGCGCCGCGATCCGCCTCCACCATCACCACCCGCGCCGCGCCGCGCGACGCGGCCTCGAAGCCGAGCGCGCCGCTGCCGGCGAACAAGTCCAGGCAGGCGGCGCCGTCGAGCCGCTGGCCAAGCCAGTTGAACAGCGTCTCGCGCACGCGATCCGGCGTCGGCCGCACGCCGGCGAGCGCCGGCACGTCGATGCGCCGGCCGCGGAGTTCGCCGCCGACGATGCGCACGCGGCCGCGGGGCAGGCGCTTGTTAGAATCCACCGCACGATGTTAGCAGCGACCTCGTGGGCGGCGCGTCTCAGGCACGGCCTGGCGCGCACGCGCGCCGCCCTCGGCGGCGGCCTCGGCGCGGTCTTCGGCCGCGCGGCGGTCGACGAGGCGCTCTACGAGGCGCTGGAGGATGCGCTGCTCGCGGCAGATTGCGGCGTCGAGGCGACGCGCCATTTGATCGAGCGGCTTCGCGAGCGCGCGCGCAAGGAGCGCATCGCCGAGCCGCTGGCGCTCAAGCGCGCCCTTCAGGAGGAGCTGCGCGCGCTCCTTACGCCGCTCGAAAAGCCGCTCGATCTGGCGCGCGCCCGGCCGCTGGTCATCATGATCGCGGGCGTCAACGGCTCGGGCAAGACGACGTCCATCGGCAAGCTGGCGAAATGGCTGCAGGCGCTGGGCTGCAGCGTGCTGCTTGCCGCGGGCGACACCTTCCGCGCGGCGGCGCGCGAGCAGCTCGCCGCCTGGGGACAGAGGAACGGCGTCGCCGTGATCGCGCAGCAATCGGGCGATGCGGCCGCGGTGGTCTTCGACGCCGCAGCGGCGGCGCGCGCGCGCGGCATCGATGTCCTGATCGCGGATACCGCCGGGCGCCTGCCGACGCAATTGCACCTGATGGAGGAGATCAAGAAGGTGAAGCGCGTCCTGGCGAAGGCGCTGCCCGGCGCGCCGCACGAAGTGGTGCTGGTGCTGGACGCCAACACCGGCCAGAACGCGCTGGCGCAGGTGAAAGCCTTCGACGAGGCGCTCGGTCTCAGCGGCCTGGTGCTCACCAAGCTCGACGGCACCGCAAAGGGCGGCGTGGTGTGCGCGATCGCGCGCCAGCATCCGGTGCCGCTCCTGTTTGTCGGCGTCGGCGAGGGTATCGACGACCTGCGGCCTTTCGCCGCCGCGGAATTCGCCGAGGCGCTGGTTGATTAGCTTTTCCGCGGTCTCCAAGCGTTATCCGGGCGGCCAGGAGGCGCTCGCCGGCATCTCGTTCTCGCTCGCCGCAGGCGAGCTCGCCTTCGTCACCGGGCACTCGGGCGCCGGCAAGTCCACGCTGCTGAAGCTGATTGCGGCGATCGAGCGCCCCACCGCGGGCAGCGTGGTGGTGAACGGCCAGAACGTCGGCGCCCTGAAGCGCGGCGCGGTTCCGTACCTGCGCCGCAACCTCGGCCTGGTGTTCCAGGACCACAAGCTGCTCTACGACCGCAGCGTCTTCGACAACGTCATGCTGCCGCTTTCCTTCGGCACGCTGGCGCCGCGCGACGCGGCGCGGCGCGTGCGCGCGGCGCTCGACAAGGTCGGGCTGCTGGCGCGCGAGCGCGCCAACCCGATCCAGCTCTCGGGCGGCGAGCAGCAGCGCCTGGCGATCGCGCGCGCGGTGGTCAACCGGCCGGCGGTGCTGGTGGCCGACGAGCCCACCGCCAACCTCGATGCCGAATCGGCCGCGCGCATCGTCGATATCCTGCTGTCCTTCAACCAGGTGGGTGTGACCCTGGTGCTCGCCACCCACGACGAGGCGCTGGTCGCGCGCCATGGGCGGCGCGTGCTGCAGCTCGCCGCCGGCAGGCTGGCGCGCGCATGAGGACCTGGCTGCGCCAGCACCGCGGCGCCTTTACCCGCGCCGTGCACAAGCTCTTGGCGCAGCGCGCGGCGACGCTGCTCAACGCGCTGGTGATCGGCGTGGCGCTGTCGCTGCCCGCCGGCGGTTACGCGCTGCTCGCCAACCTGCAGGGCGTGGCGCAGCGCTTCACCTTCGAGCCGCAGGTGTCGGTGTTCCTGAAGCCCGAAGCAAAGCGCGCCGAGCTCGAAGCGCGCCTGCGCGCCGACCGGCGCGTCGCCGCGCTGCGCTTCGTATCGCGCGACGAGGCGCTCGCCGAGCTGCGCGTCGCCGAGGGCCTAGCCGACGTCGTGGCGGCGCTGGAGCGCAACCCGCTGCCCGACGCCTTCGTCGTGCGCGCCGCCGATGGCGGCGCGGCGGCGCTCGAGGGACTCGCCGGCACGCTGCGCGCCCTGCCCGGGGTGGCGAACGTGCAGGTGGATTCGGCCTGGGCCGAGCGGCTTGCGGCGCTGGCGCGCATCGGGCGGCTTGCGCTCGCGGCGCTTGCGGTGCTGCTCGCCACAGGCCTCGTGGCGGTGACCTTCAACACGATCCGCCTGCAGATCCTCACGCAGCGCGAGGAAATCGAGGTGTCGCAATTGCTCGGCGCCACCGACGCCTTCGTGCGGCGGCCGTTCTTCTATCTCGGCCTGCTGCAGGGGCTAGCGGGCGGCGTGCTCGCGCTCGCCATCCTGTGGGCGGGGCTCGCCGTGCTCAATGCGGGCGTTCGCGACCTCGCCCAGGCCTACGGCTCGAGCTTCCAGCTCGTCTTCCTTCCGGGCCGCGACGCTCTCGCCGTAGTCGCTTTCGCGGCGCTCCTGGGATGGCTGGGCGCACTGTTGTCAGTTAGCAAATACTTACGCTAAACGCATTATCATTAAACACTTATCTGACGGCGGGCCGGGGAACCTTGAAGGCCCTTAGCACTCCAATACGCAGAGTGCTAAGATCGAGCCCAGGAGGCGCATGATGCAATCCGCTCAGACCCTGCCCATGACGATGCCGATGCCGATGCCGATGGCGGCCGGCAGTCTCGACGCCTACATCCAGTCGGTGAACCGCCTTCCCCTGCTCAGCGCCGAGCAGGAGTTGGACTATGCGCGGCGCTTCCATCGCGATGGCGACCTCGAAGCGGCGCGCGAGCTGGTGCTGTCGCACCTGCGGCTGGTAGTGGCGGTGGCGCGCGGCTACCTCGGCTACGGCCTGCCGCACGCCGACCTGATCCAGGAAGGCAACATCGGCCTGATGAAGGCCGTGAAGCGCTTCGACCCGGCGCGCGGCGTGCGCCTGGTGTCGTTCGCCATCCACTGGGTGAAGGCCGAGATCCACGAATACATCCTGCGCAACTGGCGGCTGGTGAAGGTGGCCACCACCAAGGCGCAGAGAAAACTGTTCTTCAACCTGCGTTCGATGAAAAACGGATTCGCGACGCTCAGCCCGACCGAGGTGAAGCGCATCGCGAGCGAGCTCAAAGTCAAGCCCGAGGAAGTCGTGGAAATGGAAACCCGGTTCGCGGGGCGGGAAATGGCCTTCGAGCTCGATGACGACGAGGACTCCTACGCGCCGGCGCAGTACCTCGCCGACCCCGAGGCCGAGCCCTCGCGCCAGCTCGAGGCCGAGGAGAACGAGCGCGTGCAGTCCGCGGGCATCGCGCGCGCGCTTGATGCGCTCGATGCGCGCAGCCGCCGCATCGTCGAGACGCGCTGGCTGAAGGAGAAGGACACCGCCACGCTGCATGACCTGGCGGCCGAATTCAGCGTCTCTGCCGAGCGCATCCGCCAGATCGAGGCGAAGGCGATGCAGAAGATGAAGAAGGTGCTGCAGGCGCCCCCGGCGCGGCGCGCGCTGCCGGCGCCGGGCGCCGCCTAGCGCACGCGCGCGCGCAGCGCGTCCAGCTCCTCCAGCAGGTCGGCCATCAGCGCCGCCAGTTCCGGCGCGGCGTCGAAGTCGCGCTCCAGCGCGACCATGCGCCGCACGCGGCGCACGGCGATCGTGCTGAAGCGCCATTCGGGCGCCGTCGGCAGCAGGCCCTCCTCGACCCGTTCTCTTACCCACTCGGGCGTCACCGAGCAAACGAGCACCAGCTCTTCCAGCGTCAGCAGCACGTCGTCGCTCATGCGCCGTCTCCCGCCGCGGCGCGCGCATCGAACGCGAGCTTGCGCGCCATCGTCTCGTAGAGTTCGCGCGCCTCGGGCGTATCGGCCGGCGGCAGGAGCACGCGAAGCGTGAGCAGCAGGTCGCCCGGCGGCGCGGCCGGAATGCCTTTGCCGCGCACGCGCAGCACGCGCCCGCTCTGCGCGCCGGCCGGGATGCGCACGTTGAGCGCACCGCCAGGAACATCGACCTGCAGCACCGCGCCGAGCGCCGCTTCCCAAGGCGCGACCGGCAGATCGACGTGCAGGTCGCGGCCCTCGACGCGGTAGCGCGCGTGCGGCTTGAAGTGCACTTCGAGCAGCAGGTCGCCCGGCTGGCCCGCTCCGGCCGCGCCCTGACCGGCGAGGCGGATCAGCTGGCCCTCGCGAACGCCCACCGGAATCCGCACATTGAGCGTGCGTGTCTCGAGCGTGACGCGCCCGCGCGCGTCGGCCTTGGGCACCCGCAGTGCGATCTGGCGCGTGGCGCCGACAAAGGCGTCCTCGATGTCGAGCAGCACCTTGGCGTAGTGATCCTGCCCCTGGGCGCGCGCGCCCATGCGCCCGAACAGCTCGGCAAAGAAGTCGCTGAAGTCCGCGGGCGGCGCATCGCGATGCGAAAACTCGAAGCCCGCATCCCAGTCGGGCGGCGGCCGGAAATCCTGCCCGGGCTGGTAGCCGCGGCCGAGCTGGTCGTAGGCGGCGCGCTTTTCAGGGTCCGAGAGCACGGCGTTGGCCTCGTTCACTTCCTTCATGCGCGCTTCGGCGTCGGGCTCCTTGCTGACGTCGGGGTGGTACTTGCGCGCCAGCTTGCGAAACGCCTTGCGGATGTCGTCCGCGGCCGCGTCGCGGGCGACCCCGAGCGTCTGGTAGTAGTCCTTGAACTCCACGCCGACCCTACCCCCGGCCGAGCAGCGTGCGCAGGTCGGGCGCCAGGTCCTCGGCGATCCGATCATGGCGCACGAACAGGCGCACGCGCCCCTGCGGGTCGATGACGTAGCTCTGCGCGCTATGGTCGATCGAGTACTCCCCGGGCGTCTTGCCGGGTCGCTTCTCGAAGTACACCTTGAACTCCTGCGCCGCGCGCCGCGTCGCCTCGAGGTCGCCGCGCAGGCCGAGAAAGCGCGGGTCGAACGCCGGCACGTACTTCGCCAGCGCCTCCTCGGTGTCGCGCTCCGGATCCACCGTCACGAACAGCACCTGCACGCGCTCGGCGTCGACGCCGAGTTGGCGCATCGCCTGCGCCATGTCGGCGAGCGCCGTCGGGCACACGTCCGGGCAATGCGTGAAGCCGAAGAACAGCACCACCGCCTTGCCGCGGAAGTCCTCCAGGCGCCGCAGCTTGCCGTGCTGGTCGGTGAGCTCGAGCGATCTTCCGTAGTCGACGCCGGTGATGTCGGTGCTTCTGAACTTCGGCGCCTCGCCATCGCAGGCGGCGAGCGCCAGAGCGGCGAGCGCCGCGGCGCTAATATGGCAGATGGTGGTCAACGAGCAGCGCCGCGAACAGCGCGGCAAGATAGACGATCGAGTAGCGGAAGGTCCGCCGCGCCAGGCGGTCGCTATAGGCGAAGTAGATGCGCACCGCGTAGGCGATGAACACGCCGCCGAGGACGAGCGCAGCGCCGAGGTACAGCCAGCCGCTCATGCGGATGGCGAATGGCAGGAGCGACACGCCGAACAGGATCAAGGTGTAGAGCAGCACCTGCAGGCGCGTGTAGCGCGCGCCGTGCGTCACGGGCAGCATCGGCAGGCCGGCGCGCGCGTAGTCCGCGGTGCGGTAGAGCGCCAGCGCCCAGAAGTGCGGCGGCGTCCAGGCGAAGATGATGAGAAAAAGGAGCATCGCCTCGGGGGTGACTTCGCCCGTGACCGCCGCCCAGCCGAGCACCGGCGGCATGGCGCCCGAGGCGCCGCCGATGACGATGTTCTGCGGCGTGAGCGGCTTCAGGATCACCGTGTAGACGATCGCGTAGCCGACGAAGGTGGCGAGCGTCAGCCACATGGTGAGCGCGTTCACGTAGTGCACGAGCAGCCACAGGCCGAGGCCGCCGATCAGGCCGGCGAAGACGAGCGTCTGCAGGCTGGTGAGCTCGCCGCTCGGCAGCGGCCGCCAGCGCGTGCGCAGCATGAGCGCATCGACATTCTGCTCCACCAGACAGTTGACGGCCGCCGCCGCGCCGGCCACCAGCGCGATGCCGAAGGTGGCTGCAAGCAGCACGCGCGGCCCCACCATACCCGGCGCGGCGAGGAACATGCCGATCACGGCGGTAAAGACGATAAGCGACACGACGCGCGGCTTGGTGAGCGCGCAGAATGCGCGCGCGCGCTGCATGAAACTGTCGGGAAGTACGTGGGTGTTCAATCGAATCGGGCAGCGCTGCGGAAAGCGTAAAATTTTAGCATGGCATTGATGCGACGAGGATTTCTGGCAACGGCGCTGGTCGCGATGCTCGCCGCGCTTTTCGGCTGCGGTTCCGAGTCGAACGGCAAGCCCGCGGCGCCGGCGCCGCGGGCGCATCTCGTCGAGCTGGCGATCGCCGAACCCGGGCGTCTTGCGTACACCGCCGACCGCGCCGGCAGCCTGCGGGCGGTGCGCGAGGTGCGCATCGTCAACCAGGAGGAAGGCCGCCTCACCGAGGTGCGCGTGCGCGAGAGCGACCGCGTCGCCGCCGGTGAAGTGCTGGTGCGCTACGACGACCGTATCCTGCGCGCCGAGTTGGACAAGGCGAGCGCCACGCTCGGCCAGGCGGAACTCGACCACGAGCGCAGCCGCCAGCTCAAGGAAAAGGGCTTCGTCAGCGAGGACGCGGTTTCACGCGCCGCCACCGCGCTCGAGATCGCGCGCGCCCAGGTGCGCCTGCTGCGCGCGCGCGTGCAGCACATGACGATCGCGACGCCCTTCGACGGCGTGGTGGCGCAGCGCCTAGTGGAGCCTGGCAACGTCACTTCGCAGCACACGCACCTGCTCACCGTGATCGATCCCTCGCAGCTGGTGACCGACGTCAACGTCTCCGAACTGGTGATGCCCTACCTCGAGGTCGGCGACAAGGCCGAGGTGCGCATTGACGCCCTCGGCAAAACGCTGCATGC
>JAOTWE010000074.1 GCA_029863065.1 Betaproteobacteria bacterium | reverse complement strand
CCAGGATGCTCGGAGTGGCGAGGAACAAGGCCCTGCGCGCCCAGCTGCGCGAGAAAGGCCTGGCGCGCGCGCGGCAGTTCACCTGGGACAGGTGTGCCCGCGAAACCCTCGCAGTGATTGAGCGCCTGCAAGGCTAGCGTGCGGTCCCCACGGTGAAAGTCCTTCAGCACGTCAAGTTCTTCCGCACCACGCACGGCGGCATGGAACGCGTGGTCGAAGAGCTGGTGCCGGCGCTGAACGGTTTTCCGGACCTCGAGGTCGACGTGCTGTGCCAGGGACCCGAGTGGTGTGAATACGCCCTTTCACCGCGGGGCGTGGTGTTTCAGGCGAAGCCCAGCATTTCCATCTCGAATGCATCCCTGTCCTGGCAGGAACTTCGCGTTTGGCAGCGCATCGTTTCCCGCTACGACATCGTGCACGTGCACGCGCCCTGGCCGCAGAGCGACCTCAATCTGCTGCTCAGCCGCTTTGACGGCGCGGTGATCGTGCACTGGCACCGCGATATCGTGCGCCAGCGCCTGCTCTATGCCCTGTACCGGGGGCTCGAGCGATGGCTGCTGCGGCGCGCGGACCGCATCTGCGTGACCTCGCCCAAGCTGCTGGCGGAGTCCGCCGCGCTGGAGGGATTCCGCGACAAGGCCGTCGCCATCCCCATCGGCATCGGCGAGGCCGCCGACGCCATCGGCGACGACGAAGTGCGCGCGCTGCGCGCCAGTCATGCGGGGCGCACCCTCGTCTTCGCGCTGGGCCGCCTGGTTCCGTACAAGGGTTTCGAGCATCTGGTGCGCAGCGCTACCGCGCTGTCCGCGAACGGGCTGATGCTCATCGCCGGCGACGGGCCGCTGAGGCGCGATCTGGAGTCGCTGATCGAAGAACTCGGCGTGCAGGACAGGGTCCAGCTTCTTGGAGCGGTGTCTGGCCGGGAGGTGGAGCTCTACATGCGCGCCTGCGACGTCTTCTGCCTGCCGTCGGTGGACAAGTCGGAGGCGTTCGGCATCGTGCAGATCGAAGCCATGCGCGCTGGCCGGCCCGTGGTGTCCAGCCGCATACACGGCTCGGGCATCGACTGGGTCAACCAGGACGGGTTGACCGGCCTGACGGTCGAGCCGGGCAGACCCGATGCTCTGGCGCAAGCGCTGAACCGCCTGCTAGAGAATGCGGAGCTCGCCCGCGCCCTTGGCGCCAACGGGCGGCGCCGGTACGAGGAACTGTTCACCGTGCGGAAGATGGCGGAGCAGGTGCGGGCGATGTACCAGTCGCTGCGCCTATAATTGCGCCCCGATATGGCTCGGCCTGCCCGCGAATGGTTCAACGACGCGGCACTGTGGATCGCCGTTGCGCTCGGCTTTTCCATCCCCATCTCGACCGCGCTCGATGGCGTACTGGTGGTCGCGCTTCTGCTGTGCTGGGCCGCGAGCGGCCGGTTTCGCGAGAAGTGGGCCGCAGTTCGCGGGAACGCCTTGGCCATCGCCCCCTGCGCGCTGTTCTTGCTCTACGTAGCGGGATCCGCATACAGCGTTGGCAGCACAAGTGACGTGCAGTATGCGCTGGGCAAGGCATCGAGGCTGCTGCTGATACCAGGGCTGATATCGCTGCAGCCGGGAAAAAGATATCAGGAACGCGCGCTGCAAGCCTTCAAGGCTGCGGTCGTCCTGACCCTGGTGCTGTCGTTCCTTATCTGGCTGGGACTCATGCCGGAGGGCGTATTTGCCGAGCGTACGCACTTCAATCCGGTGGTATTCAAGCTCAAGATCACGCACGGCGTGCTAATGGCCTTCGGCGCCTTTGCGTTCGCTCTGCAGGCGCGCGAGGCGGCGGATTTGCGATCGAGAATGCTTCCCGCGCTGCTCGCCGGGCTCGCGGCGTTCAACGTGCTCTTCATGGTATGGGGCAGGACCGGGCAGCTCGTGCTGATGGCACTCGCGCTTTACTTTCTGCTGACGACGTACGGCCGGCGCGGGCTGCTCGCCGCAGCGGCGGCCGGCCTCGTCATCGGCGGAACCGCGTATCTGGTCCCCTCGAGTTCGCTGCACCTGCGTGCGCAGGCTACGATCAAGGAATTCGAGGACTGGCGCGCAGGTAAGCCCGACAGGCTGGCGAACACGCGGCTGGAAGCCTGGACTAACAGCGCGCAAATCGTGCGGAAGCACCCCTTTGTCGGCGTAGGCACCGGGGGTTTCGGCGCCGCGTACGCGAAGCAGGTCGAAGGTACGTCCATGCCGCCGCTCGGTCAGCCGGAGAACCAGTACCTGCTGACGACGGTGCAACTCGGGGTGGTGGGTCTCGCTGCGCTGCTCGCGCTGTTCGCCGTCCAGTGGCATCGCGCTTCGCAGCTCGCGACGCGAAGGGATACCGACCTCGCGCGCGCGCTCGTCATCACGATGGTCGTCGGCTGCGTGTTCAATTCGTTTCTGCTCGACCATACGGAGGCGCTGTTCTACGGCTGGCTGAGCGGGCTGCTCTTCGCCGGCCTGCGCCCCAGAGAGGAGAGTCGCGCATAGCGGGCGCCACGGGCCGGTACAATCCGACCATGCCGCACACGCGCAGCCAAAACAGCCGCCAACTGTACCTGCGCCTCCTGTCCCACGTCCGCCCGCACTCGCGGGTGTTCGCGGTGGCGCTTTTCGGCATGATCACCGCGGCCGCGACCGAGCCGCTGTTTCCCATGCTCATGAAGCCGCTGCTCGATGGCGGCTTCGCCGCGGGCGGCAGCACGAGAATGCCGCCCATCTACTTCGCGCTGGCGATCGTCGGCATCTTCATCGCGCGCGGCGTGCTGACCTTTTTGGGGCACTACTGCATGGCCTGGGTGGCCGACAAGGTGGTGCTCGACCTGCGCGCCGGAATGTTCGCGCGGCTCCTACGCATGCCGACGCGCGTTTTCGACGACGAGACGGCCGGCGGCCTCCTTTCGCGCGTGGCCTACGACGTCGCCAACGTCAGCGCCGCGGCCACCACCGCGCTCACGGTGCTGGTGCGCGACAGCATCGTCATCGTCGGCCTGATGGCATGGCTGCTGTATCTCAACTGGGAGCTGACTCTGATCGCGCTGGTGATCGTGCCGCTGGTGGCGATCTTCGTGCGCGTGCTGTCGCTGCGCCTGCGCAACATGGCGCGTTCCGCGCAGCGTGCCATGGGCGACGTGGTGCACGTGCTCGAGGAGACGATCGAGTGCCACCGCGTGGTCAAGGTATTCGGCGGACAGGACTACGAGGCGAACCGCTTCGCGCGCGCCATCAGCCGGCTGCGCGGCTTCAACATGCGCCAGAAGATTCCCGAGGCGCTCATCACCCCGGTTACGCACCTGCTCGCGGCCTCGGCGATGGCGGTGATCGTCTACGTGGCGCTGCAGGAATCTCTCGCCGCGCACGCCACGGTGGGCGAATTCGCGTCGTTCTTCACAGCCATGTTGATGCTGTTCGCGCCGATCAAGCAACTGACGCAGGTCAACTCCGCTCTGCAGCGCGGGCTCGCCGCCGCCGAAAGCGTGTTCGGCATGATCGACTCGCCGCAGGAAGACGACCGCGGCACGGTGACGCTGGCGCGCGCGCGCGGCGACATCGCCTACGAGCGCGTGAGTTTTACCTACGAGACGCGCACCGAGGCCGCGCTGCGCGACGTGAGCCTGCGCGTGCGGCCGGGCGAAACGCTCGCGCTCGTCGGCACTTCCGGCAGCGGCAAGACGACGCTGGTGAATCTCCTGCCGCGCTTCTACGCGCCCTCTGGCGGGCGCATCACGCTCGATGGCCACGATATCCAGACGCTGACCCTGGAGAGCCTGCGCGGCAACATCGCGCTCGTGTCGCAGGATGTCGTCCTTTTCAATGACAGCATTTACGCCAACATCGCCTACGGCCGGCTTGCCGGAACGAGCGAGCGCGACGTGATCGCCGCGGCCGAGGCGGCGTATGCCCTGGACTTCATCCGCGGGACGCCGGAGGGCCTCAATACGCTGATCGGCGAGAACGGGCTGCGCCTGTCCGGCGGCCAGCGCCAGCGCCTGGCGATCGCGCGCGCGCTGCTCAAGAACGCCCCCGTGCTGATCCTGGACGAGGCCACCTCCGCGCTCGACTCCGAATCCGAGCGGCAGGTTCAGGCGGCGCTCGATGCCCTGATGCGCGGCCGTACCACCATCGTCATCGCGCACCGCCTGTCCACCGTCGAGCGCGCGGACCGCATTGCCGTGCTCGAGCAGGGGCGCGTCGTGGATGTCGGCCGGCACGCCGAGCTGCTTGCCCGCGGCGGCACGTATGCGCGGCTCTACCGCATGCAGTTCGCGGACCAACCGCTCGCCGCAACGGCATAATCGCGCCATGCTCATGGTCACCGGCGGCGCGGGCTTCATCGGCTCGAATCTCGTCCTCTCCGCGATCGCCGCCGCAGGCGAGCCGGTCGTCAATCTCGACAAGCTCACTTACGCCGGCAATCTGGCCAACCTCGACGCACTGCGCGGCGACGCGCGCCATGTCTTCGTCAAGGGCGACATCTGCGACCGCGCCCTGGTGCGGCAGCTGCTCGAGCGCCATCGCCCGCGCGCCATCCTGCACCTCGCGGCCGAAAGCCACGTCGACCGCTCGATCGAAGGGCCGGTGGAATTCGTGCAGACCAACGTCGTCGGCACGTTCGCGCTGCTCGAAGAGGCGCGCGCCTTCTGGCTGTCGCTCGCGGCGCCCGAGCGCGCCGCGTTCCGATTTCTCCACGTCTCGACGGACGAAGTCTACGGCTCGCTCGGGCCGGACGATCCCGCGTTCAGCGAGACCACTCCCTACGCGCCGAACAGTCCCTACAGTGCGTCAAAGGCAGCCTCGGACCACCTGGTACGCGCCTATTGGCACACCTATGGACTGCCGACGCTGACCACCAACTGCTCGAACAACTACGGCCCGCACCAGTTTCCGGAAAAGCTCATCCCGCTCATGATCCACCAGGCGCTCGCCGGCAAGCCCCTGCCGGTGTACGGCGACGGGCAGAACGTGCGCGATTGGCTCTTCGTGCTCGACCATTGCGCAGCGCTGCGCGCGGTCCTCGAGCGCGGCCGGCCCGGGGAGGTGTACAACATCGGCGGCGGCGCGGAAATGAAGAATATCGACCTGGTGAAGACGTTGTGCGCGCTGCTCGACGACGCGCGGCCGCGCACCGGCGGCAGCTACGCCGACCTCATCACCTTCGTGAAAGACCGCCCTGGGCACGACCGGCGCTACGCCATCGACTCGGGCAAGATCCAGCGCGAGCTCGGCTGGCGGCCGCAGGAAAGCTTCGAGTCCGGGATGCGCAAGACCGTGCGCTGGTACCTGGAGCGGCGCGAGAAGAGGGCGGCATGAAAGGCATCATCCTCGCCGGCGGCGCCGGCACGCGGCTCTACCCGGTGACGCAGGTCGTCTCGAAGCAGCTCTTGCCGGTGTACGACAAGCCGATGGTGTACTACCCGCTCACCACGCTCATGCTCGCGGGCATTCGCGATATCCTCGTCATCTCCACGCCGCAGGACACGCCGCGCTTCGCCGATCTCCTCGGTAACGGCCGCAGGTGGGGCATCAAGCTGTCCTATGCGGTGCAGCCCAAGCCCGAAGGCCTCGCGCAAGCCTTCCTCATCGGCCGGAAGTTCATCGGCAAGGACGCAGTGGCGCTTGTTCTCGGCGACAACCTGTTCCACGGCCATGATCTCTCGGCGCTGCTTTCGCGCGCCGCGGCGCGCAAGAAAGGCGCCACCGTATTCGCCTACCCCGTGACCGACCCGCAGCGCTACGGCGTCGTGGAATTCGACGTTAAGGGCAAGGCGGTGAGCCTGGAGGAGAAGCCGAAAAAGCCCAAGTCGCGCTACGCGGTGGTGGGTCTTTACTTCTACGACAACCGCGTGGTGAAAGTTGCCGAAGGCCTCAAGCCCTCGGCGCGCGGGGAGCTCGAGATCACCGACGTCAACCGCAAGTACCTCGAATGGGGCGTGCTCGAGGTAGTTCCGATGGGCCGCGGCTACGCCTGGCTCGATACCGGCACGCACGAGTCGCTGCTGGAAGCGTCGCACTTCATCGAGACCATCGAGAAGCGCCAGGGGCTGAAGGTCGCCTGCCCGGAAGAAATCGCCTACCGCCAGGGCTATATCAGCGCGCGGCAGCTGAAGGCGCTCGCGCGGCCGCTCGCGAAGAGCGGCTACGGCGAGTACCTGCTGCGCGTCGTCCAGGAAAAAGTGTTCTGATGCAGGTCCTGCCGACGGATATCCCCGGCGTACTGCTCCTCGAGCCGCGGGTCTTCGGCGACGCGCGCGGCTTCTTCTACGAGGCCTACAACCGGCGCGCCTTCCACAAAGCAACCGGGGTGGATGTCGACTTTGTGCAGGACAACCATTCGCGCTCGGCGAAGAACGTGCTGCGCGGCCTGCACTACCAGATCCGCCAGGCGCAGGGGAAGCTGGTCCGGGTCACCGCGGGCGAGGTCTGGGATGTGGCCGTGGACCTGAGAAAGAGCTCGCCCTCCTTCGGCAAGTGGACGGGATTCACGCTGTCCGCGGAATCGAAGCGCATCGCCTGGATCCCGCCGGGCTTCGCGCACGGCTTTCTCGTGGTCTCGGACTCGGCCGACGTGCTCTACAAGGCGACCGACTATTACGCGCCGGAGCACGAACGCACGCTGCTCTGGAGCGACCCGGCGCTGGGCATCAGGTGGCCGCTGGCGGGGGCGCCGGTGCTGGCGGATAAGGATCGGCGCGGCACGCCGCTCGCGGCCGCGGAGGTGTTCGCTTGAGGATTCTCCTGACCGGCGCCAACGGCCAGGTCGGATGGGAATTGCGGAAGACGCTGGCGCCACTGGGCAGCATCACTGCGCTCGGCCGCGCTGAGCTCGATTTGCTCGACGAGGCGAGCATACGCGAGGCGGTGCGCGCCGCGAAGCCCGAGGCCATCGTCAATGCGGCGGCCTACACCGCGGTGGACAAGGCGGAGTCCGAGCGCGACGCTGCGTTTGCCGTGAACGCCACTGCGCCCGGAATATTGGCCGAGGAAGCGAAGCGCGCAGGCGGGCTCCTCGTGCACTACTCGACCGACTACGTGTTCGACGGGACGAAGACCGGGCCCTACGTCGAGGACGATACGCCGAACCCCGTCAACGTCTACGGTGCCTCCAAGCTCGCGGGCGAGCGCGCCGTCGCCGCCTCCGGTTGCCGTTATCTGATCCTGCGCACGAGCTGGGTCTACGGGCCGCGCGGTAGCAACTTCTTTCTCACCATGCGGCGGCTCGCGCGTGAGCGGCGGGAGCTTCGGGTGGTGGACGACCAGGTCGGCGCCCCGACCTCGAGCCTCGCCATCGCGCGGGCGACAGCGCGGCTGCTGCCCCAGACCACGGGGGGCCTGTACCACATGTGCGCGGCCGGGGAGACGAGCTGGTGCGGCTTTGCGCGCGCCATTCTGGCGCGTGCTGGGATGGCCACCCCGGTGGTCGCCATCCGCACCGAGGACTACCCGACCCCGGCGCGCCGGCCCAGGAACTCTCGCCTGGACTGCTCGCGGCTGCGCGCGGACTTCGGCATATCGCTCGCGCCATGGGAGGAGCAGCTCTCCGAGGTAACATTGGCCGCACGATGAGCAGGAAAGTCGCATTGATCACCGGCATCACCGGCCAGGACGGCGCCTACCTCGCCGAGTTCCTGCTCGCCAAGGGCTACGAGGTGCACGGCATCAAGCGCCGCGCCTCGAGCTTCAACACCCAGCGCATCGATCATCTGTACCAGGACCCGCACGAGCCCGACCGGCGCCTGATCCTGCACTACGGCGACATGACCGATTCGTCGAGCCTGACGCGCATCGTGCAGCAGTCGCAGCCCGACGAGATCTACAACCTCGCCGCGCAGAGCCATGTCGCGGTGTCGTTCGAAGAGCCGGAGTACACCGCCGATTCGGACGGCATCGGCACGCTGCGGCTGCTCGAGGCCGTTCGCATCCTCGGCATGGAGAAGAAGACGCGCTTCTACCAGGCCTCGACCTCGGAGCTCTACGGCAAGGTGGTGGAAACGCCGCAGAAGGAGACGACGCCGTTCTATCCGCGCTCGCCCTACGGCGTGGCCAAGCTCTACGCCTACTGGATCACGGTGAACTACCGCGAGTCCTACGGCATGTACGCCTGCAACGGGATTCTCTTCAACCACGAGTCACCCATCCGCGGCGAGACCTTCGTGTCGCGCAAGATCACGCGCGCGCTTGCCCACATCAAGCTCGGGCTGCAGGAGTGCCTGTACCTCGGCAACCTGGATGCGCGGCGCGACTGGGGTCACGCGCGCGATTACGTCGAAGCGCAGTGGCTGATGCTGCAGCAGCCGCAGCCCGAGGATTACGTCATCGCCAGCGGCAAGCAACACAGCGTGCGCGATTTCGTCAACCTCGCCGCGCGCAAACTCGACATCAAGATCTCGTGGAACGGCGCGGGCGCGAAAGAGCAGGCGCTGGATAGCGCGGGTAGAAAGATCGTCGCCGTGGACCGGCGCTATTTCCGTCCGGCTGAAGTCGATACCCTGCTCGGGGATCCGACCAAGGCGAGGACCAAGCTCGGATGGACAGCGAAGACCTCATTCGATGCGCTCGTCGAGGAGATGGCGCGGGAGGATCTTCGCGAGGCCGAGCGCGACGCGCTGGTGAAAAAGCACGGCCACCGCGTGCATCAGCAGCACGAGTAGCGTGGAGAAGACGGCCAGAATCTACGTCGCGGGCCACCGCGGACTTGCCGGCTCTGCCCTGGTGCGCCGGCTGCGCGCCGCCGGCTACGAGAACCTCGCGCTGCGTACCCACGCCGACCTGGAGCTGACCGACGCGGCGGCGGTACGGCGATTCTTCGAGGCCGAGCGGCCGCAGCATGTGCTGCTGGCGGCAGCTAAGGTAGGCGGCATCCTCGCGAACAGCACGCTGCCGGCCGAGTTCATCCACGAGAACCTGGCGATCCAGACCAACGTTATCCACGAGGCCTGGCGCGCAGGGGTGAAGCGGCTTCTGTTTCTCGGCTCCTCCTGCATCTATCCCCGCGACTGCCCGCAGCCGATGAAGGAGGAGCACCTGCTCACGGGGCCGCTCGAGCCGACGAACCGGCCGTACGCGCTGGCGAAGATCGCGGGCATCGAGATGTGCTCGGCGTATAACCGCCAGTTCGGCGCGCAATTCCTCGCCGTGATGCCGACGAATCTCTACGGCCCGGGCGACAACTACGACCTGGAGACTTCGCACGTGCTGCCCGCGCTCCTTCGCAAGGCGCACGAGGCAAAGGCGCGTGGGGACGAGGCCCTGGTGGTATGGGGGACGGGCAAGCCGAGGCGCGAGTTTCTTCACAGTGACGATATGGCCGATGCATGCGTGTCGCTGCTGCGGCTGGAGGATGAGCGGTTCCGCTCCGCGATAGCAACCTATCCTCCCCTGATCAACATCGGGGCGGGCAAGGACTTGACGATCCAGGAGCTGGCGCAGCTCGTGTGCGAGGTGGTGGGGTTTCGCGGCCGGCTGGAGTTCGACGCGGCGAAGCCGGACGGCACGCCGCGCAAGCTGCTCGACACGAGCCGTCTGGAGCGGCTCGGGTGGCGATCGCAGATCGGGCTGCGCGAGGGAATTTGTCTCGCCTACGACGACTACGTTGCGAAATATTTCCGCAGTACCCTGTCGAGATAGCCGTCGTCGGCATCGAGGGCCAATTCCTCGGCGAGCGCTTCGACCTCCGGGCATCGAATCTCGTAATGCCCGCCTCTGGGAACGACGTCGTAAACGGCGGACTTGCCGAGGATGGACTCCATAGCGCGCACGAACTCAAGGACCGAATAAGCCCGCAATGCGACGTTGATCCGGCGATTCCAGTTGGCGCGATCGCGGATGAGCCGCTCCGTGATTCGCGCCACGTCGTGCACGTCGATGGGATAGCGCGTGGCATGTTGCCAGACCTGAAACCGCTCGCCTCGCGAGATGCGCTCGTGCAGGAACGGCGCCAGGGTCTGGCTGCTGCGGCCGGGACCGATCGCGAGCGGCAACCGAACGACCATCCAGGGGGAGCCATGGTGCTCCAGCAGGCGCTCCATCTCTAGCTTGTGCACGACGTAGGGAGTCTCGCGGCGCTCGGGATCATCGGCGCTGCAGGTGCCAAAGTAGACCAGAAACCGGTCGCTGTACCGGTTACGTGCCGCGATCAGCCGCTGCCTTTCGCGCTCGAATGCGCTCAAGTCCGTCTCGTCGGAGTTCGAGACGCCGGCGGCGTAGATCAGCACGCCGTCGGCACTCCTGAATGCCGAGAAGGCGCGCGCGAGGAGGCCATTGCCGAGCACCACAGGTCAGCCCGCCGCAGACACCACCGTCCGGCGCACCACCGCGCGCGCCGTCCGCGCCAGCCCGCGCAGCAGGCCGACGCCCGGCCAAGCCCCGCCCGGCGAGCTGGGGTGGACTTGCTCCCAGCGTGCCAGTTCGGCGACGTAAGGCGCGTAGATCCCGCGCCGGATCGCGGGGGTCAGCTCGACGCCGTACTCGTGCAGGGCCGTGTCGTAGAGCCCGAACAGCGCCTGTCGCAAACGATGGAAGTGGAAGAAGACGAGCGGTTGCCCCTCGACCAGGATACCCTCAGCGCCAAGCGTCACGCGGCGCGCGTCGAGGTTCCAGGGGCCCGCGTTCATTCCGGGGTGCTGCAAGATTCGCGCGGCGGGGAAGAGCCCCGGCACCTGGTCGAGGTACTTCTGGTCCCCGTAGCGCGCTTTCTCCACGAGGAGGGTGCTGGACTCCAGGCAGCGTTCGCGCCACCAAGCGAGGAAGCGGAGCGCCTCCGGTCCCGTATCGACGTTGAGCCATCCGGCATTGAACCGTCCGAAACGGATCAGATGCAGGTTCTGCTGCGTGAAGCGATGAGGGGCGAGCACGATCGAGCTTGCCCTGCATTCGCGTTCGACGAGAGACGGATCGCCGAAGAAGTACAGGTCGGCATCGAGATAGCTTACGCGGTCACTGCCCGTGCCCCGCTCCAGCAAGTAAAGGAGCAGGGAGGCCTTGCAGGCGAAGAAGAATTCGAGGAGCGCGCGGCCGCGGCGTGCGGCCGCCAGCGCCGGGTCCCATCGCAGGAGCGTATCGAGAGCGATGGGCTCCACGCCTGGCAGGTCGGCACCGGCGAGCGACCGGAAGGCGGGCTCGTCCAGGCACAGGACATGAAACGTGAAGCGGCCACCCTGTCGAAGCAGGGATCGATGAAGGCACAAGCCCCTGCTTAGATAGTTGCGGTCGAACAGGGTACAGTAGCAATTCACGGTCTGTGCCAATCAGCGCGAACCGGGCTTGCGGGCCTCAAGATACAGCGAGTCGGGCTTGCGCTCGCGTCCCGCGCGGATCTCCAGCGCATAGCCCGCGAATCCGGGGATCGCGCTTTCGCCAGCCCCACAGGCGCGTGCGCCGACGAATCCCGCGCGCTGCACAGCGCGTCCGAGCGAGTAGCGGTCGTACATCCATCGGTGCACTTCCCCGCTGCGGCGGAAGAGCCCCTCGTGCAGGGCCGCGCGGCCCTCTGCACCGAGGAAAAGAAACGCCGCCGCCCCGGCGGCGACCTGGCGCATCTTGGTGATCGCGGCGCGGCATCGTTGCAGAAAGCGTCGTCGTGATCTGCCTGGCGCAGGGGACGCTTCCCCGGCGACCCGTGCCTCGATGAAGGCCTTCTGTTCGTCGGTGGTCGCGCCATCCAGGAAAACCTGCATCTCGCCGCC
>JAOTWE010000073.1 GCA_029863065.1 Betaproteobacteria bacterium | reverse complement strand
GAGCGGCACCACCTCGGGCTCGGGCGGCGCGGGGGGAATGCGGTCGGGCCGCGTTTCTACCATCTGCAGTCCGTCGCTTGCGAGCACCTCGCGCGTGTCGACCCGTGCCGGCTGCGGCGGCATCGGCGGCTGTGGTTGCGGCTCGGCACGCTCCGGCTCGAAATGCGGTTCTGCGCTCTCGGGTTCCGGCTGCTGCGGTGGGGCAGCTTCGCGCCGCTCGCTTTCCTCGCGCTGCCGCGCTTCTTCGCGCATCTGCGCTTCATGCATCTCGCGTTCGCGGGCGCGCAACTCCCTTTCATCCGGCTCTCTCGCCAGGTAGGAGGGAATGCTGGGCTCTGCCGGGGCTTGTTCTGGACGATCCGGGCCGCGCCCGCCGGGTGCGTTCGGCTCGCGGCCCTGTTCCGGCCGCCGGTCGCGACTGCGGTCGCGGCGACTGCGCCGACCGCGGCGTTGCTCCTCGCCCTCGCGCTCGCCGGCGAGCGCCGGCTCGCCGGGGCGCAGTCCTTGCGGCTGGCCCGGCTGGGACTGCGGCGGCCGCGGCTGCTGCTGCTGTGGGCGCTGGTCCGGTCGGCGCTCGCCGCCAGGACGTCCATCGCGCTGCGGTTGCCCGCCCTGGCGATGATCAGGGCGGCGCTCGCCGCCCTGCTGATGGCGACGCTGCTCGCCACGCTGCTCGCCGCGATGCTCGTCGCGGGGCCGGTCGCGACGGTGGTCGCGCCCGCCGCCGGCGCCGCCCTGGCGATGCTCGGGCCGGCGCTCGCGCTGCTGCGGTTGCTCGCGGCGCGGTTCGCGCACCGGTCGTACTGCGGCGTCGTTAGCCGCCGAGCCCGCCGCGTCCGGCTTGTCGGACTTGAACCAGCCGAGTATGCGGCCCAGAAATCCCGCCGACGCAGGGGCGCTACCCGCCGGCGTCGTCGCCGCGCGCACGGCCGGCTGCAGGCGCACTTCCGGCACGTTGGGTGCGGGCTGATCGGGCACGATGGCTTTGACCGCCGCCTCGGGACGCTCGCGCTTCTCCGCTGCTGCGGCTTCCGGCGACTTCGGCTCCTCCGGCTGCTCCACCATCTCATAGCTCGCCGGCACGTGCTCCATGGCGTTCAGCTCGTCGTGCTTCAGCCGCTGCACCTTGTAGTGCGGGGTTTCGAGGTGCGCGTTGGGCACCATCACGATGTTGACCTTGAGCCGCCCCTCGAGCTTCTGGATTTCGGCGCGCTTCTCGTTGAGGAGGAAGCTCGCCGCGTCCACCGGCACCTGCACGTGCACTGCGCCGGTGTTTTCCTTCATCGCCTCTTCCTGCACGATGCGCAGTACGTGCAGCGCGGTCGATTCGGTGCCGCGGATGAACCCGGTGCCGCTGCAGCGCGGGCAGTTGATGTGCGCCGTCTCCTCCAGGGAGGCCTGCAGGCGCTGGCGCGAGAGCTCCAGCAGCCCGAAGCGCGAGATCTTGCCCACCTGCACGCGCGCGCGGTCGTAGTGCAGCGCCTCGCGGAAGCGGTTCTCGACCTCGCGCTGGTTCTTCTGCGACTCCATGTCGATGAAGTCGATGACGATCAGGCCGCCGAGGTCGCGCAGCCGCAGCTGGCGCGCCACCTCGTCCGCCGCCTCGAGGTTGGTGCGCAGCGCCGTTTCCTCGATGTCGCCGCCGCGGGTGGCGCGCGCGGAATTGACGTCCACGGCCACCATCGCCTCGGTGTGGTCGATGACGATGGCGCCGCCCGAAGGCAGGGTCACGTGCCGCGAGTAGGCGCTTTCGATCTGGTGCTCGATCTGGAAGCGCGAAAACAGCGGTACGTCGTCGTGGTACAGCTTTACCTTAGAGACGTTCGCCGGCATCACGGTCTGCATGAAGGCGCGCGCCTGCTCGTAGATTTCCTCGGTGTCGATGAGGATCTCGCCGATGTCGGGCTGGAAGTAGTCGCGGATGGCGCGGATGACGAGGCTCGATTCCAGGTAGATCAGGAACGGCTTCCTGTCCTGGGTGCGGGCGGCGCCTTCGACGGCGCTCCAAAGCTGCAGCAGGTAGTTGAGGTCCCACTGCAGCTCTTCGGGCGAGCGGCCGATGGCCGCGGTGCGCGCGATGACGCTCATGCCGGCGGGCACCTGCAGCTTGTCCAGGGTGTCGCGCAGCTCGTTGCGGTCCTCGCCTTCGACGCGGCGCGAGACGCCGCCGCCGCGCGGGTTGTTCGGCATCAGCACGAGATAGCGGCCGGCAAGGCTGATGTAGGTGGTGAGCGCAGCGCCTTTGGTGCCGCGCTCGTCCTTTTCCACCTGGACGACCAGGTCCTGGCCTTCCTCGAGCGCGTCCTGGATGCGGGCGCGCCCGACGTCGACGCCGGCGCGGAAATAGACCTTGTCGATTTCCTTGAAGGGCAGGAACCCGTGGCGCTCTTCGCCGTAGTCGATGAACGCCGCCTCGAGGCTGGGCTCGATGCGGGTAATGATGCCCTTGTAGATGTTGCTCTTGCGCTGCTCCCGGGAGGCCGATTCGATGTCGAGATCGACGAGCTTTTGCCCGTCCACGATGGCGACCCGCAGTTCTTCCTGCTGCGTCGCGTTAAACAACATGCGTTTCACTTATTGTTCTCCTGCGCGCGCAGGAGACCCTGGTGTCCTGTCGGTCAGTGCTCTCCTAGGAAAGCGGGTTGCGAAGGGGCGGGGAATGAACCTGCCGCGCGCTATTGTATTGAGTAGTATCGCTACTTACGGTGAGCGAACATCACCACTGCTTCAGGTCCGGCTGTGGCCAAACAGGAGGCGGGTTGCAGGTTCCGGCGCCGGAAAACCTTCTCCTCCTCGCCTGGCGAACCTGTGCCTCGCATCTCGAAGCAACTCGCGGATCATACGGATAATGAAAGACTTAAGCAAGGCTCGGGCGACCCTACTCGAAGTCGGGGAGGAAGGCGAGGCGCAGCGCATCGATAACTTCCTGCTGCGCCGCCTGAAGGGCGTGCCGAAGAGCCATGTCTATCGGGTGCTGCGCAGCGGCGAGGTGCGCGTGAACAGCGGCCGGGTGAAGCCGGATTACCGCCTTCAGATCGGCGACAAGGTTCGGGTGCCGCCCGTGCGTGTGTCGGCCCCGGCGGCCAAGCCGACGCCGCGGCCGCTCGACCTGCCGGTGATCTACGAGGACGATGCGCTGCTCGTGGTGGACAAGCCCTCGGGCGTTGCGGTGCACGGCGGCAGCGGGGTGAGCTACGGTGTCATCGAGTCGCTGCGCGCGCAGCAGCCGAAAGCCAAGCTGCTCGAGCTTGCGCACCGCCTCGATCGCGACACCTCCGGGCTGCTGATCATCGCCAAGAAACGCAGCGCCCTGGTGGAAATGCATCGCATGCTGCGTGAAGGCGAGGCCGAGAAGGTGTATCTGGCCCTGGTCAAGGGCGAATGGAGCGGTGGCGCGCGGGAGCTGCGCGAACATCTGCACAAGTACGTCACCGCCGGCGGCGAGCGCCGGGTGGCGGTGCACGGGGCAGGCCAGGCGGCGGTGACCCTGGTCAGGCCGATCGCCGCATCGGCGGCCTGCAGCCTGCTCGAGCTGCGCCTGATGACGGGCAGGACCCACCAGATCCGGGTTCACCTAGCGCACGCAGGTCACCCGGTGCTGGGGGACGACAAGTACGGCGATGGCGATCTGAACCGTGTGCTGGCGCAGCAGGGGGTGAAGCGCCTGCTGCTGCACGCACGGCGCCTGGTATTCGCGCATCCCCTGACCCACGCGCCACTGCGGCTGGAGGCGCCGCTGCCGGGCGACATGCGGCGCTATGCGGAGGCGCAGCTTGCGCTACAACCTGATCGTCTTTGACTGGGACGGTACCCTCATCGATTCGGCGGGCGCCATCGTCGAGTGCATCCAGCATGCGGCGCGCGAACTGGGCCTGGACGTACCCGATCGCGAGCGTGCCAGCCACGTCATCGGCCTGGGCCTGCAGGACTCGCTGCGCCACGCCGTGCCCAGCCTGCCGCAGGAGCGCACCATGGAGTTCGTCGCCAGCTACAGGCGGGAATTCCTGGCGCGCGAGGACCGCATGCAATTGTTTCCGGGCGTAGTGGAAATGCTCGATGCGCTGCGCGATCGCGGCCATGCGCTGGCGGTGGCCACGGGCAAGAGCCGCCGGGGCCTGGAACGGGCGCTGGACGGCAGCGGTCTGCGCACGTATTTCGCCACCTCGCGCTGCGCCGACGAGTCCGAGGCCAAGCCGCATCCGGCGATGCTGCGCGAGCTGATGCGCGAGTTGAACGTCGAACCGGCGCGGGCGCTGATGATCGGCGACACCTCGCACGACCTGCGCATGGCGGCGGCGGCGGGTGTCGACGCGTTGGCGGTGAGTCATGGGGCGCACGCCGAGAGCGACCTGCGTGCTCTGCAGCCGCGCGCCTGTCTGGCCGGCGTGCCCGAACTGCGGCAATGGCTGCTGCGCCACGCCTGATCTGCGAAGCCGACGCGCTGCGCGACGCCGGCGACGGCGTGCGCTTCGAGATCGACTATGGCGGCGAGCGCGCGCCGGCATTCGCGGTGCGCCACGATGGCCGCGTCCATGCCTACCTCAACCGCTGCGCGCACGTGGCCATGGAGCTCGACTGGCGCGAGGGGCAGTTCTTCGATTTTGCGGGGCGCGATTTGATATGCTCGACGCACGGCGCCGCTTACGACGCCGCCAACGGCCGTTGCCTGGGCGGACCCTGCGCCGGCAAGCCGCTGGTGCGCCTGCGGGTCGAGGAACGCGACGGCCGCATCTATTACCTTGGAGTCGACGATGGCTGACAACGACGGGCAGTGGGAGCGCGGGCTGATCGAGCGGCTCGCCGGAGCGGCGCTCAAGGAGCAGCGGCGCGCGCGCCGCTGGGGCATCTTTTTCAAGCTGCTGACCTTCGCCTACATCACGGTGATCATCGTGATGGCGATGGATTGGAAGGACCGCGGCGAATCGACGGGCAAGCACACCGCGCTGGTGGAGGTGAGCGGCGTGATCGCCCCCGGCACCGATGCCAGCGCCGAGCACGTCATGGCGGCGCTGCAGGCGGCATTCAAGGACGAGAACACGCAGGGCGTGGTCGTGCGCATCAACTCCCCCGGCGGCAGCCCGGTGCAGTCGGACAACATCTACGAGGAGATGCGGCGCCTGCGCAAGACGCATCCCGAGATCCCGCTTTACGCGGTGGTCGAGGACCTGTGTGCTTCCGGCGGCTACTACGTGGCGGCGGCCGCGGACCGCATCTACGTCGGTCGCTCGAGCATCGTCGGCTCGATCGGCGTGCGCATGGACAGCTTCGGCGTCACCGGGCTGATGGCAAAGCTCGGCGTCGAGCGGCGCCTGCTGACGGCCGGAGAGAACAAGGGTTTCCTGGATCCGTTCCTGCCGGTGGACGAAAAGCAGAAGCAGCATGCGCTGGCGCTCCTCGAAGAAGTGCACCAGCAGTTCATCGGCAAAGTGCGCGACGGGCGGGGCTCGCGGCTGAAGGAAACGCCGGACATGTTCTCGGGTCTCGTCTGGACGGGGCAAAAGAGCGTCGAACTCGGCCTCGCCGACGCCTTCGGCAGCGTCGACTCCGTGGCGCGCGAGGTGGTGAAGGCGGAGAAGGTCGTCGACTTCACGAAGAAAGAGAACCTGGCCGAGAGATTCGCTCGGCGCCTTGGTGCGAGCGCGGCCAACGCGATCCTCGAGTTTGCGCTGCGGGACGTCGCTCAGCCGCGCTAGGCCAGCAGCAGGAACACCGCCGGCCGCCGGCCGATTGGCGTTGCCGCGCGTCGCCATTGCGCAATGCTGCGGCTGGCGACTTCCTCGCTTGCTAGCGTCAAATCGACGGCAACGCAAAGGCGCGTCGTCAGCGCGCAGCACTCGAGCAGCGCGGCAAGCAGCGCGTCGTTGCGGTAGGGGGTCTCGATGAAGATCTGCGTTTCCTGCGACTCGCGGGAGATCCTTTCCAGGGCGCGTATGCGCTGCGCGCGGTCTCGCGCGTCGCGCGGCAGGTAGCCGCGAAAGGCGAAGCGCTGTCCTTCGAGGCCGCTCGCCATGAGGGCGAGCAGGATCGAGGAGGGGCCGACGAGCGGCACGACGCGAAAGCCCGCGGCATGCGCCGCGGCGACCAGCGCCTGTCCCGGGTCCGCGACCGCCGGGCAACCCGCCTCGGAGATCACACCCACGGAACGCCCGGCGCGCAATGGCGACAGCAGCGCGTCGGCGTCTTCGCCAATGCGCATGATGCGCAGTTCGCGAACCGGGCAGGGCATGCCGAGCGCCGTGAGAAACGCGCGCGCGCTCTTGGCGTTTTCGACGGCGAAGTCGCGCAGCGCGCGCACCGCTTCAATGGTCGGCGCGGGCAGGACCTGCACCGGCTCACCGCCGAGCGCCGCCGGGACGAGAAACAGTGCCGGCGTCACGCCTGCAGCACCGGCATGCCGGACTGGGCGAGCAGCTCGCTCAGCGCGATGAGCGGCAGGCCGATGAGGGCAGTCGGATCGTCGCTGTCGATACCGGCGATGAGGGCAATGCCCAGCCCTTCGGCCTTGGCGCTGCCAGCGCAATCGTAGGGCTGCTCGCGGCGCAGGTAATGCTCGATCTGCGCGGGGGAGAGAACGCGGAATCGCACCACGCTGGGGACGACCCGTTCCAGCAGCGTCCCGCTATGCGCATCGAGCAGTGCTAGCGCCGTATCGAAGCGTACCGTCTTGCCACTGACGGCCGCGAGCTGGCGCACGGCGTTGGCGTGCGTGCCGGGCTTGTCCAGGATCAGCTCGCCGCACGAGGCAACCTGGTCGGCGCCGATGACGAGCGCATCGCGATGGCGTGTCGCCACCGCGCGCGCTTTCGCCGCTGCGAGGCGCCGTGCCGTATCGGCGGGCGCTTCGCCCGCTGTCGCGGCTTCCGCCATCGCTGGATCGACGCACTCGAACGCCAGCCCCAGCCGCTGCAGCAATATCTTGCGATAGGGCGAGGTCGAGGCGAGCAGCAATCGGCGGTATTCAGGCATGACTTTGTTTTGACACGTCTTTTTTGGCGATGATATCATCCGCCCCTTCATGCCGCAGCCGCCGCGGTTTCCCATCATCGACGGCTTTGAATTCGCTGGGGCCGCAAGCCGCATGCGCGGCTCTTGGCCGGTCGGCGAATTGCCGCGGCTGCGCGAGCTGCTGCATGACGATGCGGGGTCGGTCGAGTACGAGTTGCGCGGCGCAAGCGATGCGCTCGGGCGCTACAACCTCGGGTTGAGGGTGGAGGCCAGGCTGCGTTTGACCTGCAGGCGTTGTCTCGAGGCGGTTGGCGTGCATCTGCACGAAGACGTGACGCTGTGGCTGGCGCGTTCGCAGGGCGAAATCGACGCGCAGCCGCTCACTGCGGAAGGGCCCGACGGCATCGTCGCCGCAAAGGACTTGGCGGTGCGCGATCTGGTGGAGGACCAACTGTTGCTGGCGCTGCCGTATGCGCCGTGGCACGAAAATTGTTCGGCGCAAGGCAGGACGGCGCCGGTGGAGCGGCAGACGCCGTTCGCAGGTCTGCGCAGCATGCTGCGCAGCAGGAATCGACACTGAGAGGAGTCTGAACATGGCTGTGCAGCAGAACAAGAAGTCCCCGTCACGGCGCGGCATGCACCGCGCGCACGACTTTCTTGGCAAGCCGCCGCTGGCGGTGGAGCCGACTACGGGCGAGGTGCATCTGCGCCATCACGTCAGCCCGAGCGGCTATTACCGCGGCAAGAAGGTCGCGAAGTCGCGGGACGAGTAAGGCCGCGCGGCGCTCGAGTCCCGGGTGAGCGGCGCGCGCGCCGCAGGCTCGATGGATATCACTGTTGCCATCGACTGCATGGGGGGCGATCACGGGCCCCGCGTGACGGTCCCTGCCGCGCTGGAGTTCCAGCGCAGTCACGCGGGGGTGGCCATCATTCTGGTGGGCCCGCGCGATGCGCTTGAGGCGGCGCTGGGCGCGCACGGCGCGTCGGCGGGACCGAACCTGCGGCTGCAGCACGCTTCCCAGCAGGTGAGCATGGACGAGCCTGCCGCCCAGGCGCTGCGCTTCAAGAAGGACTCGTCAATGCGCGTGGCCGTCAACTTGGTGAAGAGCGGCGCGGCGCACGCCTGCGTCAGCGCCGGCAACACCGGCGCCCTGATGGCGATCTCCCGCTTCGTGCTGAAGACTCTGCCCGGGATCGACCGGCCGGCGATCGCGACGGTTCTTCCCAACATGCGCGCCGGCTGGACTTACGTGCTTGATCTCGGCGCCAATGTCGACTGTACGGCCGAGCAGCTGATGCAGTTCGGCGTCATGGGCGCCATGCTGGTGGCCGCGGTCGAGCACAAGGAGCGGCCCTCGGTGGGCTTGCTCAATATCGGCGTCGAGGACATCAAGGGCAACGAAACGGTGAAGGTGGCGGCGGACCTCCTGCGCGACAGCGGGCTCAACTTCCACGGCAATGTCGAGGGCGACGACATCTACAAGGGCACCACCGACGTCGTGGTGTGCGACGGCTTCGTCGGCAATTCCGTGCTCAAGGCGTCCGAAGGCGTCGCCAACATGATCGTCGGCTTTCTGCGGCAGGAGTTCACGCGCAATCCCTGGCGCAAGTTTGCCGCCCTGATGGCGCGACCGGTGCTCAAGGCGCTGCGCGCGCGCATGGATCCGGGCCGCTACAACGGCGCCAGCCTCCTCGGCCTGCGCGGCATCGTCATCAAGAGTCACGGCTCAGCCGACGCCTTTGCCTTCGGCAAGGCGCTGGAGCGCGCGGTGGAGGAGGTGCGCAACGACGTCATCGAGCGCATTACGCGACGCATGGCGCAATTGCATCCTGCGGCGCGCGCGGCGGCCAAATGATCTATTCGCGCATCGTCGGTACCGGCAGCTATCTGCCGCCGCGCGTGGTGAAGAATTCGGAGTTCGCGGCGCGTCTCGACACCAGCGACCAGTGGATCCGAGAGCGTACGGGCATCGTCCAGCGGCACATCGCCGACGAGTCGCAGGCCTCGAGCGACCTGGCGCTCGAGGCAAGCCGCGCCGCGCTCGCCGCCGCCGAGGTGAGGCCGCAGGACGTGGACCTCATCATTGTCGCCACGTCGACGCCGGATTTCATTTTCCCCAGCACCGCGTGCCTGCTGCAGGCGAAGCTCGGCATCCGCAACTGTCCCGCGTTCGACATGCAGGCGGTTTGCAGCGGTTTCGTCTACGCCCTCGCCACAGCCGACAATTTCATCCGTGCCGGCACGCACAAGCGCGCGCTGGTGATCGGCGCCGAAGTGTTCTCGCGCATCCTCGACTGGAACGACCGCGGCACCTGCGTGCTGTTTGGCGACGGCGCCGGGGCGGTGGTGCTGGCGAGCGCTGAGCGGCCCGGATTGCATGCTTCGGTGCTGCGCGCCGATGGCAGTCATGCCGGCATCCTGTCGGTTCCCGGAAACGTGTGCGGCGGCCGCATCATCGGCTCGCCGTTCCTGCAAATGCAGGGCGCCCAGGTGTTCAAGTTCGCGGTCAAGGTGCTCGACGAAGTGGCACGCGAGACCGTCGCCGCGGCCGGCATGGATCTCATGGACATCGACTGGCTGATTCCGCATCAGGCCAACGTACGCATCCTCGAGGCCACGGCGCGCAAGCTCAATCTGCCGCACGAGCGCCTGGTGGTGACCGTGGACCATCACGGCAATACCTCCGCGGCCTCCGTGCCGCTGGCGCTCGACGAGTTCGTGCGGGCCGGGAAGATCCGCGCCGGGCACCGGGTGCTGATGCAGGGCGTGGGCGGCGGATTCACTTGGGGCGCGACACTCGCGACCATGTGACGGCATGAAACTGGCGATGGTGTTTCCGGGGCAGGGCTCGCAGGCCGTGGGCATGCTGCGCGCGTACGACGGGCTGCCCGGCGTGGACGCAGTGCGCCAGCAGGCCGGCGAAGCGCTGGGCGCGGATTTCCTGAAGTTGCTCGACGAGGGCCCGCTCGAAGCGCTCGGCCTGACCGTGAACACGCAGCCGGCCATGGTTACCGCCGGCTTCGCGGCCTACAGCGCCTGGCGGGCGCTCGGCGGACCGACGCCCGCAGTGGTCGCCGGCCACAGCCTGGGGGAATACACGGCCCTGGTGGCGGCGGGCGCGATCGAGTTCCGCCAGTGCCTGCCGCTGGTCCGTTTCCGAGCGCAGGCCATGCAGGAAGCGGTGCCAGACGGGCAGGGGGCAATGGCCGCAATTCTCAATCTGGATGACGAGGCGGTGAGCGCCGCGTGCGCCGAGGCGGCGCAGGGCGAAGTCGTGCAGGCGGTGAATTTCAACGCACCCGGGCAGGTGGTGATCGCCGGCCACAAGGCAGCGGTGGGTCGCGCTGTCGAGGCCTGCAAGGCGAAGGGCGCAAAGCGGGCCCTGCCCCTGCCGGTAAGCGCGCCATTCCACTCCAGCCTGATGCGGCCGGCGGCGGACCGGCTGCGCGGCTATCTCGCCGGGGTCGCGGTGGCAGCGCCGGAATTCCAATTGATCAACAATGTCGACGTGCGCGTCGAGACGCAGCCGGACGCCATCAAGGATGCGTTGGTTCGCCAGGCGGCGGCACCGGTGCGCTGGGTGGAGACAGTGCGCAAGATGCGCACTCTCGGCGTGACGCATGTGCTGGAATGCGGTCCCGGCAAGGTGCTGGCGGGAATGGCCAAGCGGATCGACGGCGAGCTACAGAGTTTCGCGCTGTCGGACAAGGCGTCGCTGGAGCAGGCATTGGCGAACGTGAAAGGGGCGTGAGGATGCTGCAAGGCAAGCTGGCCCTGGTTACCGGCGCATCGCGCGGCATCGGCCGGGCCATCGCGCTCGAGCTGGCGCGGCAGGGCGCGACGGTCGTGGGCACGGCCACCACGGACGAGGGCGCCGCCGGCGTTGGGCAGGCGCTGGCGCAAGCCGGCGCCAAGGGCGCGGGCCGGGTGCTGAACGTGCGCGATGCGGCGCAATGCGACGCCCTGGTCGCGGAAGTGCAGAAAGAGCTGGGCGATATCGCCATCCTGGTGAACAACGCGGGCATTACGCGCGACAATCTCGCGCTGCGCATGAAGGACACCGAGTGGGACGACGTGCTCGATACCAACTTGAAGGCAGTGTTCAGGCTGTCGCGTGCCGTGATGCGCGGCATGATGAGGGCGCGCTGGGGACGCATCGTCAACATCACTTCCGTGGTCGGCGCCTCGGGCAATGCGGGACAGGCGAACTACGCGGCCGCCAAGGCGGGCGTCGTGGGTCTCACCAAGTCGCTGGCGCGCGAGCTCGGCAGCCGCGGCATCACCGTAAATTGCGTCGCGCCCGGATTCATCGACACGGACATGACGCGCGCGCTGACGGAAGCGCAGCGCAGCGCGTTGCTGACGCAGATTCCGCTGGGCAGGCTCGGCGAATCCGCGGACATTGCCGCCGCCGTGGCCTATTTGGCATCGCCGGCGGCCGGCTACATCACGGGTTGCGTGCTGCACGTCAATGGCGGCATGTACATGGGGTGAGGGCGGCGACGCCAATTTGGTAAAATTCGGGCCGCCGCTTGGCCCCAACAGGGAAGGAGCAGAACATGGAGAACGTCGAACAACGCGTCAGGAAGATCATTGCCGAGCAGCTCGGGGTGAACGAGTCGGAGATCAAGAACGAGTCGTCCTTCGTCGATGACCTGGGCGCGGACTCCCTCGACACCGTGGAGCTGGTGATGGCCCTGGAAGAGGAGTTCGAGACCGAAATTCCCGACGAGGAAGCGGAGAAGATCACCACCGT
>JAOTWE010000072.1 GCA_029863065.1 Betaproteobacteria bacterium | reverse complement strand
CGCCCAGGAGCTCTTGTTGAAGACGAGCGGGCACTCCGAGGTGCCGGGCGACATGTTGGTCGTGTACCAGTCCGAAACTTCATGGATCTTGTAGGCGACCTGCGCGTAGGTGTACGGGAACGAGGCCGCGTCCATGGTGCCGCGCTGCATCGAGGTGTAGACCTCGGTCGCCGTGGTGGTGGTCTTGATGGCGCCGAGCACCTCCATCGCGTCGCCCAAGCCCCCGCCCGCGCGCACGCGCTTGCCTTTCCAGTCGGCGAGCGTGAGGGGAGGCTTGCCCTTGCCGAGGAATTCGTACTGCGGCAGGAGCGTCGTCGTGTAGGCCATGGCGTTCCAGTTGTCCATGTCCGCCACCAGCGCCGGGTGCTTGAACAGCGTTTGTCGGACCTTGAGCGATACGTCCCAGTCGCCCAGCGGCAGGAACGGCAGCGAGAACACCATGAAAGCCGGGTTCTTGCCCGGGTGGTAGAAGTTGCAGAAATGCGCCGCATCCAGAGCACCGAGCTTGATGCCATCGAGATTCTCGCGCGCCTTGGAGAACTGCTCGCCCATGCCGATGGTGATGGTGAAGTTGCCGCCCGATTGCTTGGCGACGGTGTCGGCGAGCACTTCGATGCCCTTGGTGAAGGCGCGCGGATTGCCCCAGGAGGAGAACTTCCACTCCACCTTCTGGGCCGCTGCCGTTCCGGAAAGCGCCGCCAGCGCAAGAGCGAGCGCAGCGGACATGGTCGTGCGGGTGCGGTTCATGTTTCCTCCTCCGGTTTGGTTCACTGAACGTGCGGGGGATCGACTCCCCTCTTGATTGGACGGTAGCACAGCCCCGGACGGGCCTACAACTGCGCCGTGTACGTCAATGCGCCTGGTCCCAGTTGTCGCCGACCCCCACGTCGACGATGAGCGGCACGTCGAGCCTGGCCACGTCCTGCATGCGGCTGCGCAGCCCGTCCCGCACGCGCGCCAGCTCTGCCTGCGGCACTTCCAGCACCAGCTCGTCGTGCACCTGCATGATCAGTCTTGCGCCGAGCCGCTCTTCTTCGAGCCAGGCCTGCACCGCGATCATGGCGAGCTTGATGAGATCCGCGGCCGTGCCCTGCATCGGCGCGTTGATCGCCGCGCGCTCGGCGCCGGCGCGCCGCTGCGGATTGGAGGACTTGATCTCCGGCAGCCACAGGCGCCGACCGAATACGGTCTCCACGTAGCCGTCCGCGCGCGCCTTTTCGCGCGTCGCATCCATGTAGCGCTTGACGCCGGGGTAGCGCGAGAAATACGAGTCGATGTAGGCCTGGGCGGTGGTGCGCTCGGTACCCAGGTTCTGTGCCAGACCGAAGGCGCTCATGCCGTAGATGAGGCCGAAATTGATCACCTTGGCGGTGCGCCGCTCGTCGTCGCTCACCTCGTCGAGCGTGCGGCCGAACACCTCGGCCGCGGTGGCGCGGTGCACGTCGTGGCCGTGCGCGAAGGCGTGCCGCAGCCCTTCATCGCCGGAAAGATGCGCCATGATGCGCAACTCGATCTGCGAGTAGTCGGCGCTCAGGATGCGGCAGCCCGGGGGCGCGACGAACGCCTCGCGGATGCGCCGCCCCTGCGGCGTGCGGATGGGGATGTTCTGCAGGTTGGGGTCGTTGGAGGCGAGCCGCCCGGTCACCGCCACCGCCTGCGAGTACGTGGTATGAACGCGCCCGGTCCCGGGGTGGATCATCTTCGGCAGCTTGTCGGTGTAGGTGGATTTGAGCTTCGCCAGCCCGCGGTACTCGAGCAGCAGCTTGGGCAGGGGGAAGTCGAGCGCCAGCTCGGCCAGCACGTCCTCGTCGGTCGAGGGTTGCCCCGAGGGCGTCTTCTTCTTCACCGGCAGCTTCTGCCGCTCGAACAGGATCTCCTGGATCTGCTTGGGGGAATTGAGGTTGAACGGCTGGCCGGCGGCGCCGTAGGCCCTCTGCTCGATCTCGAGCATCTCCTTGCCCAGCTCGTGGCTCTGCGCCTCTAGCTTTTCGCGATCGAGCAGCACGCCGTTTCTTTCCATGCGCAGGAGCACCGGCATCACCGGCATCTCGATCGTCTCGTAGACGCGCTGCAGTCCTTCCTCGGCGGCGATGCGCGGGTAAAGCGCGGCGTGCACGGCGAGCGCGCAATCGGCGTCTTCCGCCGCGTACTCGGTGGCGCGCTCGATGCTCACGGCGGAAAACGGGATGCGCGCCGCGCCCTTGCCGGTGACTTCGTCGTAGGAGATGGTCTTCCAGCCCAGGTGGCGCAGCGACAGCGAGTCGAGGTCGTGGCGCTCATGCACTTCGAGGACGTACGATTCGAGCAGCGTGTCGTGGGCGACGCCGGCGAGCGCGACGCCGTGGTTGGCGAGTACGTGCGCGTCGAACTTCAGATTCTGTCCAACCTTGCGGTGCCGCTCGCTCTCCAGCCAGGGCTTGAGCAGCGCGAGCGCCCGCTCCACGCCGAGCTGCTCTGGCGCGCCCGGATACTGGTGGGCGAGCGGCAGGTATGCGGCGCTGTCGCCGAAGGCGAAGGACATGCCCACCAGCTGCGCCACCATCGGCTCGAGTCCCGTGGTCTCGGTGTCGAAGCCCGTGAGTTGCGACTGCTGCATCTTGTTCAGCCAACTCTTGAGCGCGGCCTCTTCGCCGAGCGTGATGTAGGCACGGCGCCCGGCCTGCGCGGGCTCCGCTCCCGCCGCTGGCGCGGGCGCGGCTTTTCCGCCCAGCTCGGCGAGCCAGCTGCGAAAGCCGAAGCGCTCGTAGAGTGCGCGTTGCTTGCGCGCATCGGGCCGGGCGTTCAGGTCCTCGAGCGCGAGCGGCAGCTCGACGTCGCGCTTCACCGTGAGCAGGCGCCGGCCCTTGGGCAGCCAGTCGAGTGCCTTCTGCAGGTTCGCGCCCACCGCGCCGCCGATTTCGCCGGCATGGCGCATGACCTCGTCGAGCGAGCCGTACTGCTGGATCCACTTTGCGGCGGTCTTCGGGCCGACCTTGTCGACGCCGGGCACGTTGTCGACGGCGTCGCCGGTGAGCGCAAGGTAATCCACGATCTGTGCGGGCGCCACGCCGAATTTCTGCTGCACCCCGGCCGGGTCGAGCGTCTCGTTCGACATGGTATTGACGAGCGTTACGTGCTCGTCGACGAGCTGCGCGAGGTCCTTGTCGCCGGTAGAAACGATCGTGCGCCAGCCGCGCTGCGTGGCCTGCGCGGCGAGCGTGGCGATGACGTCGTCGGCCTCCACGCCTTCGACCGCCAGCATCGGCCAGCCGAGCGCGGCCACCGCTTCCTTCAGCGGCTCGATCTGTGCCGCGAGCGGCTCAGGCATCGGCGCGCGATTCGCCTTGTACTCGGCGTACTCGGCGTCGCGGAACGTCGGCCCCTTGGCGTCGAACACGCAGGCCAAGGCCTCGGCCTTGTGATCCTCGGCCAGCCGCCTTAGCATGCTCAGCACGCCGCGGATCGCGCCGGTCGGCTCGCCGTTCGGACTCTGCAGTTCGGGCAGCGCGTGAAATGCCCGGTAGAGGTACGACGAGCCGTCGACGAGCAGGAGCGTCTTTTGCGGAACTTTCCCTGACACGATGAGCAACGACAAGCTGCCCAGGCCTGCGAGCCGCGCGCCGGAAATCAGCGCGCGCGAGGCGTGGCGGGTGTTCGGCATTATGGCAGAGTTCGTCGATGCGACCGAGCGCCTCACGCACATCCGCCCCGCGGTGTCGCTGTTCGGCAGCGCGCGCGTCGCGCCGGGCACGCCTTACTACCGTCTCGCCGAGGAGGTCTCGCGACTGCTCTCGGAGGCCGGCTTTGCCGTGATCTCGGGCGGCGGCCCGGGCGTGATGGAGGCCTCGAACAGGGGCGCGTTCGCCGGGCCATCGCCCTCGATCGGCCTCAACATCGACCTGCCGCGCGAGCAGCAGGCCAACCGCTTCCAGGACATCAGCATGCGCTTCAAGCATTTCTTCGCGCGCAAGGTGATGTTCGTGAAGTTCGCCACCGCCTTCATCATCCTGCCCGGCGGCTACGGCACGCTCGACGAGCTGTTCGAGGCGCTGACGCTGGTGCAGACCGGCAAGACGCGCAAGATGCCGATCATTCTCATGCACTCGCCGTACTGGCGCGGGCTAATCGACTGGATCCGCGACCGGCTGGTGGGCGAGGCCATGATCGATGCCGCCGACGCCGATCTGCTGCAGGTGATCGACGAACCGCGCGCGGTGGTGGACGCCATCTTCTCCTATTATGAAAAGCGCGGCTTCGAGCCCTCGGCGCAGGAGCGCGAGGTGCTGCTCAACCTCTAGTAAAATCGGGCGCATGCGTCGCGATGCGCTCGACCCCGGCCTGCGCCCGGCGCGGCCGGTCATGCACTTCGACTGACTTGTCGGTCTATACCCCCGTCTCGCAGCCCGAGCTCGCGGCCTGGCTGCGCAACCATTCCGTGGGCGCGCTCGAGGCGCTCGAGCCGATCGAATCGGGCATCGAGAACACCAATTACTTCGTCACCACCGCGCAGGGCTGCTACGTGCTGACGCTGTTCGAGCGCCTGCCGGCTGCCGAGCTGCCGTTCTACCTCAATCTCATGGCGCACCTTGCGCGCCACGGCATTCCCTGCCCGGCGCCGGTGGCCGACCTGAACGACGCCTACCTCGGCGAACTGAACGGCAAGCCCGCGGCGCTCGTCACGCGCCTGCCCGGGCGCTCCATCGAGCGGCCCGGCGAGTCCGAGTGCCGCGAGCTCGGCATGCTGCTCGCGCGCATGCACCTTGCGGCGCGCTCGTACTCCGCGTACCTGGAAAATCCGCGCGGCCCCCGCTGGTGGCGCCTGGCGGCGCGCGACCTCGAGCCCTTTCTCGATGCCGCCGAGCGAGCGCTGCTCGATGAGGAGCTCGCCTATCAGGCGCGGCAGCGTTTCCCCGATCTGCCGCGCGGGCCGGTGCACGCGGACCTGTTCCGTGACAACGCCCTGTTCGAGGGGCCGCGGCTCTCCGGGGTATTCGACTTCTACTTCGCCGGCGTCGATTGCCTGCTCTACGATGTGGCGGTGTGCGCCAATGACTGGTGCCTCGCCGTCCCGCGCGGCGCGCGCAGCCTCGATCCGGCGCGCGTGCAGGCGTTTCTCGGCGCCTATCACGCGCTGCGGCCCTTCGGCGCGCAGGAACGCGACGCCTGGCCGGCGATGCTGCGCGCCGCGGCGCTGCGCTTCTGGCTGTCGCGCCTGCACGATCTGCACCTGCCGCGCCCGGGCGAGCTGGTGCACGCGCACGATCCGGCGCACTTTCGCGAAATACTCGTGCGGCGCATCGCTGAAGCGCCGCCTTGGGTCGGGGCGCCATGAACGCGCGCGTCGTCGCGCCGGCGCGCGGCGCGCATTGGCTCGCCGCGGGCTGGAGCATGTTCCGCGCCGCGCCCCTCGGCTGGCTGGTGCTCGTCTTTGCTTACCTGATGGCGACGACGCTGATGAGCGTCTTTCCGGTGGTCGGCCCGGCCGCGGTCTCGCTCCTCGTGCCCGCGTTCTCGGTGGGATTCATGGCGGCGAGCCGCGCCGCTGCGCACCGCCAGCCGGTGGAGCTGCCGATGCTGTTCGCCGGATTCCGCGAGCGCCTGCCGGGGCAGCTCGTGCTGGGATGCGTGTACTCGGCCGGCTTTGCCGCGGCGATCGCCGGCTCGGCGCTAGTGGACGGCGGCGCGCTGCTGCAGGCGCTGTTCGACCCGGCGCAAGCCCGGGACGACGCCGGCCAGGGCGACCGGCTGTTCGTCGGCATGCTCGCCTCGGCCGTGCTTTACCTGCCGACCATGATGATGCTGTGGTTTGCGCCGGTGCTGGTCGCCTGGCACGGCCTGGGCCCGGGCAAGGCGGTGTTCTACAGCCTGGTCGCGTTCTGGATGAACCGGCTGGCGTTCATCGCCTATGCGCTCGTCCTGGCGGTGGTGCTGTTCCTGGCGATGGGCTCGGTGATCCTGCTCGCCTCGCTGATGCCGGGCGAGGCGCCGGCGCTCAACCCGCGCTCGCTCGTATTCCCGCTGGCGCTCATCGTGCTGCCGACGCTGTTCGCGAGCTACTACGCGAGCTATGAGGACGTGTTCGGCGCGCCGGAGCAGGCCTGACATGCACGCGCGGCTGCGCGAGATTCCGTACAACTACACCTCGTTCTCGGACCGCGAGATCGTCCTGCGGCTGCTCGGCGCCGAGGGCTGGCGGCTGCTCTCCGGGCTGCGCGCCGAGCGGCGCACCGGGCGCTCGGCGCGCATGCTCTACGAGGTGCTGGGGGAAATGTGGGCGATCCGGCGCAATCCCTATCTCGAGGACGGCCTGATCGAGAGCCGACGTGCGCGGCGCCAGCTGCTCGAGGGCATGCGCCGGCGGCTCGCCGAGATCGAGGCGCGGCGTGCCGGCAACGAAAATGTGGGCGAGCTGCTGGCGCTGGCGGGCGCGGCCGTCGAGCGTTTCGCGGCGTCGTTTGCCGAGACGCGAGCGCTGCGCGCCAAGGTGCTCAAGCGTCTGCGGCGCGTGACGCGCAGCGACAACATCGCCTTCGACGCCTTTGCGCGCGTCTCACACGTCACCGACGCCACCGACTGGCGAGTCGAGTATCCATTCGTTGTCGTCTCGCCCGACAGCGAGGAGGAGGTGCTGATGCTGGTGCGCGCGCTCGGCGCGCTCGAGCTCACCATCATCCCGCGCGGCGGCGGCACCGGCTACACCGGGGGCGCCGTGCCGCTCACGGCGCGCGCGGCGGTGATCAACACGGAAAAGCTCGAGTCGCTGGGCGGCATCGAGTGGCTGGAGCTGCCCGGCGTCGGCCGCAAGGTGCCCACCGTGCGCGCCGGCGCCGGCGTGGTGACGCGGCGCGCGATGGACGCCGCCGAGCAGGCGGGGCTGGTGTTCGCGGTCGATCCCACATCCGCGGATGCCTCGTGTATCGGCGGCAACGTTGCCATGAACGCCGGCGGCAAGAAGGCGGTGCTCTGGGGAACCGCGGTCGACAATCTGGCGTGGTGGAAGATGGTGACGCCGCAGGGCGAGTGGCTCGAAGTCGAGCGCTACCAGCACAACCTGGGGCGGCTGCAGGACGCTGAAACCGCCACCTTCCACGTGCGCCGCGTTTCGCGCGATGGCAAGCAACCGATGGAGGAGCGCGCCATCGAGCTCCCGGGCGGCGCCTTCAGGAAGAGCGGCCTAGGCAAGGACGTCACCGACAAGTTCCTCGGCGGCCTGCCCGGGGTGCAGAAGGAGGGCTGTGACGGCATCATCGTCGCCGCGCGCTTTATCCTGCACCGCATGCCCGCGCATACGCGCACCTTCTGCCTGGAGTTCTTCGGGCAAGCGGCCGCCGCGGTGCCGGCGATCGTCGAGATCCGCGACCACGTGGCGCGCCTCCCCGGCGTGCGGCTCGCCGGCTTCGAGCACCTGGACGAGCGCTATGTGAAGGCGGTGGCCTACGGCGCCAAGTCGCGCCGCGGCCAGCGCCCGAAGATGGTGCTGATCGGCGACCTGGTGGGCGACAACGTCGACGAGGTGGCAAGCGCCGCCTCGTCGGTGGTGCGCATCGCCAATGCGCGCGACGGCGAGGGGTTTGTCGCCGTCTCGCCGGAGGCGAGGAAGCATTTCTGGCTGGACCGCGCGCGCACCGCCGCCATCGCGCGCCACACCAACGCCTTCAAGATCAACGAGGACGTGGTGATCCCGCTGGAGCAGCTGGCCGCCTACTCCGACGGCGTCGAACGCATCAACATCGAGTGCTCGATCGAGAACAAGCTGGAACTGCTCGACGCGCTGCAGGAGTACCTGCAGGGCGAGCTGCCGCTCGTGCAGGGTGACGAGCGCCTGCCGCGGCCCGAGCTGCTCGGCGACCGCGTGCCGCGGGCGATGGAGCTCATTGCCGCGGTGCGCGCGCGCTGGCAGCGGCTTCGCAACGGCCTCGACGTCGAGTTCGAGAAGCTGCAATCGCGCACCGAGCGCCTGTCATGGAAGACCGAGGTGCGCTCGGAGCTGCAGCGCATCTTCGCCGGCCCGCCCTACGCCAGGATCCTCGAGGAGGCGCAGGCGGTGCACAAGCGCGTGCTGCGCGGGCGCGTGTTCGTGGCGCTGCACATGCATGCCGGCGATGGCAACGTGCACAGCAACATCCCGGTGAATTCCGACGACTACGTCATGCTGCAGCGGGCGACGCAGGCGGTCTCGCGCCTCATGCGCCTGGCGAAGTCCCTGGGCGGGGTGATCTCGGGCGAGCACGGCATCGGCATCACCAAGCTCGAATACCTCGAGCCCGCCGAGCTGGAAGCGTTCCGCGTCTTCAAGCGGGGCGTCGATCCCGACGGCCGCTTCAATGCCGGCAAGCTCCTCGCCGGCGGCGGGCTCGAGAACGCCTACACGCCGAGCTTCTCGCTGATCGGCGCCGAGTCGCTGATCCTGGAAGCGTCCGACCTCGGCGGCGTCGCGCAGTCGATCAAGGACTGCCTGCGCTGCGGCAAGTGCAGGCCGGTGTGCGCGACGCACGTGCCGCGCGCCAACCTGCTGTATTCGCCGCGCGACAAGATCCTCGCCGCGTCGCTGCTCATCGAGGCGATCCTGTACGAGGAGCAGACGCGCCGCGGCGTCGCGCGCGCGCATTACGATGCCTTCGCCGACGTCGCCGACCATTGCACGGTATGCCACAAGTGCGCGCGCCCCTGTCCGGTGGACATCGATTTCGGCGACGTGTCCATCGCCATGCGCAACCTCCTGCGGCGCAGCGGCAAGGCGCGTTTCAACGCCGGCACCCGTGCGGCGATGTTCTTTCTCACCGCCACCGACCCGCGCGCCATCCGCCTCGCGCGCACGGCAATGATCCAGTGGGGCTCCAAGCTGCAGCGCGCCGCGCACCGCATGCTGCGCTTCCTGTGGCGGGCACAGACCGCCCGACCGCCCGCCACCACCGGCCGGCCGGCGCTCGGCACGCAGGTGGTGCACTTCATCAACAAGGCGATGCCCGGCAAGCTGCCGAAGAAGACGGCGCGCGCCCTCCTCGACATCGAGGACGCGAAGGTCGTGCCCATCGTGCGCGATCCCGCCAAGGTGAACGAGGATTCGGACGCGGTGTTCTATTTTCCGGGCTGCGGCTCCGAGCGCCTGTTCAGCCAGGTTGGCCTCGCGACGCAGGCCATGCTCTACGAGGTGGGCGCGCAGTGCGTGCTGCCCCCCGGCTACCTGTGCTGCGGCTATCCGCAGACCGCGGCGGGCGAGCAGGAGCAGGGCGAGAGAATCACCACTGCCAACCGGGTGCTGTTCCACCGGCTTGCCAACACCCTCAACTACCTCGACATCCGCACCGTGGTCGTGTCCTGCGGCACCTGCCTCGATCAGCTGGAGAAATACGAGTTCGACAAGATCTTTCCCGGGTCGCGGCTCATCGACATCCACGAGTACCTGCTGGAAAAAGGCGTGAAGCTGGAGGGCGTCGCGGGACAGCGCTATCTCTATCACGACCCCTGCCATACGCCGATGAAGCAGCGCCAGCCCCTGGAGACGGTGCGCGCGCTGACCGGCGCCGCCGTCGAGCTCAGCGAGCGCTGCTGCGGCGAATCGGGCACGCTCGCCACGACGCGCCCCGACATCTCGACGCAGGTGCGCTTCAGGAAGGAGCAAGAGCTGAAGCACGACGTGGCCGCGCTCGCGGGGGACGGTCCGGTGAAAGTGCTCACTTCCTGCCCGTCGTGCCTGCAGGGCCTTGCGCGCTTCGACGCCGACGCCGGCACGCAGGCCGACTACATCGTGGTGGAGCTGGCGCGGCGGCTGCTGGGCGAGAACTGGCTGCCGGAGTTCGTCGGCAAGGCCAACGCGGGCGGCATCGAGCGCGTGCTGCTGTAGAGTACGCCGCGATGAGCGAGCCGAGCGTTTTCCGTCTGCCCGAAATCGATCCCGCGGCGCGGCCCGAGTTCGCCGACGGCGCGAGCGCGAAGGCCTGGCTCGAGCACGTGCCGCTCGCCAACGTGTCGGCCGCGCAGCACCAGTTGCTCATCCAGCTGGAGGAATTCAACCGCTATGCCGCCGGCCCCGAGGGCCGCTTCGCGGTGCTGGAGACGGTGCGCGAAGCGGCCCACTTCGTGCAGATCGAGCAGGCCAAGCGCTTCACCAACCGCGCATTGCCGATGCAGGAGACCGAGACCGCGCTGTTCGAGGACACGATCGAATTGTGGGAGCAGATGCGCCTCGGCTACCTGCGCTGCCTCGAGGCGGATGTCGCCGCGCTGCGCGATCAGCGCGCGCTGATCGCGCAGCGCGCGCTCGCCTACTCGGGCCTGCGCATGTTTCACCACTACCGTGCCTACCGCCAGGTGCCGGCGCGCGACTGGCGCAATCTGCACCAGGTGTACGCGCGCGCGGAGCGGCTGGGCGTGGCCGACCAGGCGGTGAAGGACTACCTGAACCGCGACGTGCACGACACCTCGCCGCGCATCGCCTACATGCGCGCCACGCTCATGGGCATGTGCAGCCCGCACGAGCTGACGCCGCGCCAGCTGACGTTCGTTGCCTACCTGCTCGAGCGCTGGGCGGACAAGGTCGAGATCGCGCGCTCGCCGGTCGCCGAGGGCGAGGTGCCGCCGCTCACGGTGGACCTGGCGGGCGAGAGTTGCGCCGAGCGCGGCCCCGCCGCGGGCGCCGAGCTGCGCTACCTGGACGCGCGGCGCCTGGCGAAGAGCCTCCGGAACCGCGTCGCGCTACTGAGAAAGGGCGAGTCGCCGGCGCGGCTCGCGCTCGGCGAGGACTGCGTGCAGCCCTCGTGCGAGCAGCTGCTCGTGTTCCTGTACCGGCAGTGGTGCCAGGCGCGCCAGGTGCGCGGCACGGACCGCAATCACGTGAGCGACGGGGTGCAGGCCTGCACCAGCCTCGCCGCCATTCACTACTACGTTTCCGGCCGGGTGTTCCGTGGCGCCACCAGCTTCAAGGAGCTCACGGTGAAGCAGCGCGACGAGATCGCCACCTTCGGCCGGCTCAGCACGCGCGACGAGGAGGACTACAGCGTGGCGCAGGGGTTTCTGCTCGAGCAATGGCAGCTCGAGGATGAAAGTGCGCAGGGTCTGAAGATGCTGCGCCGCGCCGGCAATCCGGGTCGACGCATGGCGCAGGGGCAACTGGTTGGCGTGCGGCCCGCCGACGCCAAGAGCTTCCAGATCGGACAGGCGCGCTGGCTGATGGCCACCGAACTCGGCGACCTGGTGTGCGGCGTGAAGCTGCTGCCTGGGCTGCCGCTGGCCGCGGCGGTGCGGGGCACCGGCGTCAACGCCGCCGACGAGAAGCACGCGCAGGCCATCGCACTCGCCGCGGTGCCGGCGCTGCGCGCGCCGCCCACGCTCGTCCTGGCGCCGGGCTGGTTCAGGCCCAAGCGTGTCATCGAGGCGGTGATCCAGAAGCCGCTGCGAGTGCGCCTGCTGGAGGTGGTCGAACGCGGCACCGACTTCGAGCGCATTGCCTACGAGGTCCTTGCGGACTAGGCAGCGGCTCTCGCCGGGTCGGTAGGGACGATGCGTTGCGCCGGGAACACGGCGCGAAAGCTGGAGCCCTTGCCGAGCGCGCTCTCGATTTCCAGGCTCGCCTGGTGGCGCGTGAGCACGTGCTTGACGATGGCGAGGCCGAGGCCCGTGCCGCCGCTTTCGCGCGAGCGGCCCTGGTCGACCCGGTAGAAGCGCTCGGTGAGGCGCGGGATGTGACGGGACTCGACGCCGATGCCGGTGTCGGCGACGGCAAACACGCCGCGCGCATCTTCCAGCCGCCAGGACAAGGTCACGGTTCCGCCCTCGGGCGTGTAAC
>JAOTWE010000314.1 GCA_029863065.1 Betaproteobacteria bacterium | reverse complement strand
TCCACCAGGAAGCCTTGCACGAAGATCACCGCGAGCAGCGTCCCGAAGACGTTGCGCAGGCCACCCACGATCGGGTAAGCGATGGCGAAGGTGGCGACGAGGATGTTGAAGCTCGCGTGCTCGATGTGCGTGGTGTAGTGGGCATACAGCCCGCCGCCGACACCCGCGATGGCGCCGCCCACGGTCATCGCGCTCACCTTGACGGCCGTCAGGTTGATGCCCACCGACTGCGCGGCGAGCTCGTCCTCGCCGACGGCGCGCAGCACAGTGCCGTAGCGCGATCGGTCGAACCACCACAGTAATGCCATCGCAGCGACGACGAACACCCAGATGAACAGCATGACGTCCCAGGTCTCCCAGCCGTTCTCCGGAAAGAAGCGGATCTGCCGGAAGCCTTCGCCGCCCAAAGGCCCCACCTTGATGCTGCCCTTGGCGATCTGGTAGTCGAAGTTGAAGAAGAACAGGCGCACGCCTTCGCCGAACGCCAGCGTGGCGATCACCAGCATCAGGCCCTTGACGCGCAATGCGGGAAAGCCCACGGCGCAGGCCACGGCAGCGCCCGTCATCGCGCTGACCCCGAGTGCGGGCACCAGGTGCCAGCCGGCAAGTACCGTCAGCATCCCGGCCGTGTAGGCGCCGATGGCGAAGAAACCTGCCTGCGCCAGGCTGACCTGCCCCGTGAGAAGCACGATGTACGCCGACAGCCCGAGCAACGTATGCACTCCGATCAGCTGCGCCAGGCCAAAGTAGAAGTCCACGCTAGTCCCTGCCGCCCTTGGGCGCAAACAGCCCGCCAGGTCGGAATGTGAGGAACGCGAACAGCAGCAGCATCACGTACAAGTCGCGCTCGGTGACGCCGCGGTAGAGCTGCAGCACGTTCTCGAAGCCGCCCACCAGCAGCCCGGCAACGATTGCGCCGGGGATGCTGCCCAGGCCGCCGATCACGGTGACGATCAGCCCTTTCACCGTGAGCGGCGTGGTGAGCAGCGGGGAGAGCGTGCCCACCGAAGCGCCGATGAGCGCGCCGGCCAGCCCGCCGAGCAGGCCCGTAACGACGAAGGTCAGGGCGTTGACGCGCACCGGGCGGATGCCGCAAAGCTGGGCCGCCACCGGCTGCTGGGCAACGGCGCGCGTCGCCAAGCCGAGGGACGACCGATACAGCAGCGCGAGCAGCGCGATCATGGCCAGCACCGACACGCCGGCCACCAGCAGCAGGTCGCCGCGCATGCTGAACTCGCCCATGAACAGCATGACGTCGCCGAACATGGCCGGGTAGGCTTGGGGCATGCCCGCCGTCACGTGCACGATGACCTCGTCAATGAGCAGCAGCATGCCGACTGTCGACATCAGCGTGGCAAGCGGACTGGAGAGCGGAATGAAGTGAAAGCAGGTGACGTAGACGATCCACCCGAGCAGGCCGCCGGCGACGAAGGCGCCGAAGAACACCAGCGCGGGCGGGGCATTGGCCATCACCGTGAGCACCAGCAGTCCGGCGTAGGCGCCGCCGACCGAAGCCGCCGCGTAGGCCATGTTGATCTTGTGCATCACGCCGAACACGAGCGTGAAGCCGATGCCGATCAGCGCGTAGGTCGCGCCGAACAGGACGCCGTCAGAAGCTGCCTGCAGGAAATCCAGCATGGGCGAAAAAACGGGCGCGGGATTACCGCGCCCGTCGGCGTTCGCGCTTAGCGTTTAGAGCGGATTGTGGAGAACCTTCCACTCGCCCTTTTTCGCGTGCACGAAGAGATAGGGCTTGTCGGCCTCACCCTCGGCGTCGCGCTTGGTGGTGCCAATCAGGCCATCGGTGGTCTTGAGCTTCGCCAGCCCGTCGCGAATCTTGCGTCGGTCGGACTGAATGTCGCCTGGCTTGCCGGAGACGCCTTCGGCTTCGATCACGCGCTTGAGGATGAACATGTTCTCCCAGGCCGCCATCGAATGCAGGTCGGCCGCACCGTCGAACTTAGCCGTGGTGTTGGCGGCGAAAGTCGCCTCCTTGTTGATGGGCGCGAACGACGTGGGGATGATGATGCCCTCGGCCTGCTTGGCGCAGCCCTGCAGCGTCTCCAGGCTCGAGGAGCTGGTCAGGCCGACGAGCAACTTGGGCTTTACGCCCTGGCGCTGCATCTCCTTGAGAGCACCGCAAGCAGAGAACGGATGAGCCGAGATGGCGATCACGTCCGCATTCGCCTTCTTCATCTCGCGCACCTGCGTAGCGAAATTGGTGTCGGCCAGCAGCCACTTGGTGTTACCCAGAACCTCGAAACCACTTGCCGCCGCACGGTCCTTCATGACGACGTACCAGGTCGCGCGCGAGTGCGCGAAGTCCTCTTCCACCCCGCCGTACACAGTCTTGAGTTCGGGGTGCTTGGTCTTCAGCCAGTAGAACAGCGAGTTGTACATCGTCATCTCGTTGGGCACGTTGCGGAACGCCCATTCGGAGATCTTCGCCAGGCCGACCTTGATGGCGACGTCGGTGAACACCGGCATTTGCAGTCCGGAATCGCCGCTGTCGCCGACTTTTTTCTGCAAGATCCCGAACAGGGGCTCGGCGACGTTGGAGCAGGTCGGCCCCACCGCGACCACCGCGTCGGTCCCAGCGATGCGTCGGATCACCGAGATGCCTTCTTCCGCGTTGCAGCGGTCATCGTAGAACTCGATCTCGATCTTGGCCTTGG
>JAOTWE010000313.1 GCA_029863065.1 Betaproteobacteria bacterium | reverse complement strand
ACGCGACCCTCGAGCGCGTGCGGCGCGATGACCGGCGGGCGGTGGTGCTCCACGCTGCCGTCGAGCCTGGCGATGCGCAGCCCGTCGCGCGCCACCACCTCGCGCTGCGCGTCCCACGGCTCCACGGCCGTCACCTCCAGGCCCGCGCTGTGCAGCCTGCCCGCGACCTGGCCACCGATCGCGCCGATGCCGTAGACGATCAGCCGCCCGGTCATCTCAGAACGCGCCGCCCCTCTTTCTGCTGTCGACGATGCCCTGCGCACGCATGCTGATCTGGCTTTGCACGACGATGTTGAGCAGCGCCGGCTTGCCTGCGGCAAGGGCGCGCTCGAGCGCAGGTGCCAGCTGCTCGGGCCGTTCGACCCGCTCGCCGTGCGCGCCGAGCCCCTGGGCCACCAGGTCGTAGCGCGTGTGCGCGAGGTCGGTGATCACCGCCTTGCCGTACAGGCCCAGCTGGATATTCTTGTCGATGCCCCAGGCGGCGTCGTTGCCGAGCAGCACGACGATGTCGAGGCCATGGCGCACCGCGGTATCGAGCTCCATGGCGTTGAAGCCGAAGGCGCCGTCGCCGGTGATGCAAAACACCCTGCTGCCGGGCTTGGCGAGCTTGGCCGCGATCGCAGCGGGCAGCGCCTGTCCGAGCATGCCGAGGTTCGACAGGTAGTACCAGGAGCGCGGCATGCGCGCCGGCAGATAGGCGCGGCCGTAGTAGGCGTAGTCGCCGCCATCGAACACCAGCACGTCGTCGGGCCGTAGCAGCGCGGCGAGCGTGCGGTGCACGAACATCGAGCGTAGCGGCGTCTCGGGCAAGGCGAAGGCCTCGATGCGCACACGCTCGGCGGCGCGCGCCTCGCGCAGGCGCGCGAGCCACGGCAGCTCGCGCCACTCGTGCGACGCGGCGCGCTCGGCGAGCTGCGCGACGATCGGCCCGACGTCCCCGACCATGCCCAGCTCGACGCCCCGGTTGCGCCCCGCCTGCAGCCCCGAGGGCTCGACCTGGATCACCCTGGCGCGCTCGGCCACGATCGGCGGCAGTGCGAAGCCGACGGTGAAATCGAGCAGCTTGCCGAGGAACAGCACCACGTCGGCCTCGCGGATCAGGTTCGCCGGTTGATGCTGCGACAGATCGAAGAAGCCGAGGCAGTAAGGGTGCTCGTCGGAAACGATGCCGCGCGCCGCCTCCTCGGTCATCAGCGGCAGCCGGGTAATCTCGAGGAAGCGCTGCAGTTCCGGGGTCCACGCGCCATAGGCCGCCGGCGTACTGGCGATGACCAGCGGGCGCTCGGCCGTGCGCAGCAGGCGAATGGACTCGTCGATCTGCTGCGGTGCCGCCACGCGCGGCGCCTGCGGCCGGTAGGCAGCCGCATCGTAGTAGCGCACTTCCGATTCCTCGACGCGCTGCGTCTGGATATCGACCGGCACGGTGAGGTGCACCGGGCCGCGCCGCCCCTCGAACGCCGTGCGCACCGCGGTGGCCACCATGTCCGGGATGCGCCGCGCGTCGTGCACCAGCCACGCCCCCTTGGTCGCCGGCCGCGCCAGGCCCACCTGGTCGATCTCCTGCATGATGCCGCGGTGGTAATTGCGCAGGTCCGCCGAGCCGGCGATGTTGAGCACCGGGCTTTCGGCGGCGAGCGCGTTGACCAGCCCGGGGATGGCGTTGGCGTGCCCCGGCGTGGTGAAGGCGCACACGCCCAGCCGCCCGGTCATGCGCGCCCAGGCATCGGCCATGTGCACCGCGGCCTGCTCGTGGCGGCAATCGATCAGCCTGAAGCCCTCGTCGGCCAGCAGGTCGAGCAACGGCAGGATGTGGTCGCCCGCGAGCGTGAACACCGTGTCCACGCCTTCCTGGCGCAGCGCGCGGGTCAGCAGCTGCGAGCCTGTCGAGGTCACCGGCGCTCCGGCAGGACTTGCCTCAGCTTCTCGCGCGCCGCGCGCAGCGCCTGTTGCGTCGTCGCCCAGTCGATGCAGGCGTCGGTGATCGAGACCCCATAGCGCAGCTGCCCGCGCGCGGCGAGCGGCTGATTCCCCCACTCCAGGTTCGACTCCAGCATCAGCCCGACGATCGAGCGGTTGCCCTCCAGCACCTGGTGCACGCAATCGGCAAGCACGAGCGGCTGTCGCGCCGGGTCCTTGGCCGAATTGCCATGGCTGCAGTCGACGACGATGTTGCGCGCCAGCCCCGCGCGCGCCAGCTCCTCCTCGGCGAGCGCGATGCTGACGGAGTCGTAGTTGGCCGCGTTGCCGCCGCGCAGCACGATGTGCGCGTGGCGGTTGCCGCGCGTCTGCGTCACCGCGCAGCGCCCCGCGGCGTCGATGCCGAGGAAAGCGTGCGGCTGCGACACCGCGGCGAGCGCGTTCAGCGCCACCGCCCGGTTGCCGTCGGTGCCGTTCTTGATGCCGACCGGCATCGACAGGCCGCTCGCCATCTCGCGGTGCGTCTGCGATTCGGTGGTGCGCGCGCCGATCGCGCTCCAGGCGACGAGATCCGAAAGGTACTGCGGCGTGATCGGGTCGAGCGCCTCGGTGCCGCAGGGCAGGCCCAGCTCGTTCAAATCGATGAGCAGCCGGCGCGCCAGGCGCAGGCCCTTCTCGATGTGGAAGCTGTCGTCGAGATCGGGGTCGTTGATCAGGCCCTTCCAGCCGGTGGTGGTGCGCGGCTTCTCGAAGTACACGCGCATCACGAGGAACAGCGTATCGGCGAG
>JAOTWE010000071.1 GCA_029863065.1 Betaproteobacteria bacterium | reverse complement strand
GCGGTAACGCCCGCCCGGCGCCAGAACGACCTCTACCTCGCGCTGGAGGTTCCTCGCGTCGCCGATCATGATGGAGTGATTGATCCTGCAGAACAGACCGAGCACGTGCGCTCCGGGCGTCAGCTCGACGTAGGGCGACAGGGTCATTACGGGTTTGCCTTCGGCATGGTTGACGCGCGCCTCGCAGATCGGGCTGCCCGACTGGCCGCAGAGCACGGGATTGGCGCGGAAGGCTTCGATGCGCGCGAACTGCGGGCCGGACGGTGCGGGCGCGCTCGAGCATCCGGCCGCGAGGATGGCGCATGCCACCGGTATCGGCACGATCCGCATTTGCCTACTCAAAGAGGTGGATCACGCCGTCCAGCCCGGAATAATCGAGCGCCATCGTCGCCTTCGCCTTCACCGCCGGCTTCCCGCGGTAGGCCACCGATGTCCCGGCCTCCGCCATCATCTGCAGATCGTTCGCGCCGTCGCCGATCGCCACCATCTGGTCCCGGGAAGCACCCAGCGCCTTTGCCACCTCGCGAAAGCGCGCTGCCTTCGCCGCGGCATCTACGATACGCCCGGCGAGAGCGCCGGTCAGCTTGCCGTCGCGAATTTCGAGCTCGCTGGAGATGGTGTAATCGAGAGCCAGCCGTTGTTTCAGCCGTTCGGTGAAGTAGGTGAACCCCCCGGATACCAGCAGCAGCTTCACCCCGTGCTTCTTGCAGACGCCGATCAATGCCTCGGCCCCGGGTGAGAGCCGCAGCCGCTCGTCGTACACGCGCTGCAGCGCGTCCTGGCCGAGGCCCGCGAGCAGCGCGACGCGTTCGCTGAGGCTTTTCGCGTAGTCGATTTCCCCGCGCATGGCGCGCGCCGTGATCGCCGCGATGGCGGCTTTTTTCCCGGCCATATCGCCAATCTCGTCGATGCACTCGATGGCGATGAGCGTGGAATCCATGTCCATGGCCAGCAGCTTGAGGTCGGTGAAACGCCGGCCCTCGGGCACGCAGGCGCAGTCGAGTTTGTGCTCTTGGCACCACTCAAGCAGCGCCGCATTCTTCTGTGCACCGCGCAGGCGGAACGCGGAGGGTGCGAGTTGCTCAACGCGGCTTGCACAACTCAGCCGCGCGGCCTCGGTCGCATGCGCGGCTTCGGCCCCCGGCCCCTGAACGACGAGGTTCACGCCGCGAGCTGGCCGAGGAGCTCACGCACCGCTTGCGCGCGCTCGGGCCAGTCCGGCATCTTCGCCTCCAGGCGCAGGCGCTCCGGGCCCGAAAGGCGCAGGTCCTTGCGCCGCTGCACCAGGGCGATGATCTTCGCGCCGTCGATCGGCGGCTGCTTCACGAACTGCAGCAGCGCGGTCTCGTGCGTGGCGTCGACGCGCGCCACGCCCAGGGGCCGCGCGGCGATGCGCAGCCGATGGCATTCGAGCAGCGCCTGCGCCGGTTCCGGCAGCAGCCCGAAGCGGTCGACGAGTTCCTCGCGCAGCTCATCGAGCTGCTCGCGCGTCTCGCAGTTGGCCATGCGCTTGTACAGGGTGAGGCGCTCGTGCACGTCGCTGCAGTAGGTCGCGGGCAGCAGCGCCGGCGTGTGCAGGTTGATCTCGGTGGCGACATCCAGGGGCTGCTCGAGATCGACGGCGCGCCCGGACTTGAGCGCGCGCACGGCGCGCTCCAGCATCTGCGCGTACAGATTGAAGCCCACTTCCTGGATCTCGCCCGATTGCGACTCGCCGAGGACTTCGCCGGCGCCGCGGATCTCCAGATCGTGCATCGCGAGGTAGAAGCCCGAACCGAGCTCCTCCATCATCTGGATCGCCTCTAGGCGCTTTTTCGCCTGCGCGCCGAGCGCCTCCTCGGGCGGCGTCAGCAGATAGGCGTAGGCCTGGTGGTGCGAGCGCCCGACGCGGCCGCGCAGCTGGTGCAGCTGTGCCAGGCCGAACTTGTCGGCGCGATGGATGACGATGGTGTTGGCGGTGGGCACGTCGATGCCGGTCTCGATGATGGTGGTGCACAGCAGGAGGCTGTGGCGCTGCGCATAGAAGTCGCGCATCACGCGCTCGAGCTCGCGCTCGCGCATCTGGCCGTGCGCCACCGCGATGCGCGCCTCGGGCAGCAGCTTCGTCAGGCGCTCGCGCATCTGCTGGATGCTGTCGACCTCGTTGTGCAGGAAATACACCTGGCCGCCGCGCTTCAACTCCCGCAGCGCCGCCTCGCGGATCAGGCCCTCGGAGAAGGGCGCGGCGAAGGTCTTGATGGCGAGGCGCCGCTGCGGCGCCGTGGCGATCACCGAGAATTCGCGCAACCCCTCGAGCGACAGCGCGAGCGTGCGCGGAATCGGCGTCGCGGTGAGCGTCAGCACGTCGACCTCGGCGCGCAGCGCCTTCAGCGCTTCCTTCTGGCGCACGCCGAAGCGGTGCTCCTCGTCGATGATGGCGAGGCCGAGGCGCTGGAACTTGACGTCGCGCGAGAGCAGCTTGTGCGTGCCGATGACGATGTCCACTTCGCCCGCGGCGAGCGCCTTGAGGGTGGCATTGGCCTGCTTCGCCGTGCGAAAGCGCGACAGCTCGGCGATTCTCACCGGCCAGTCGGCGAAGCGGTCGGCGAAGGTCTGGAAGTGCTGCTCGGCGAGCAGCGTCGTCGGGCACAGGATCGCCACCTGCCTGCTGTCCGCCACGGCGACGAACGCCGCGCGCAGCGCCACCTCGGTCTTGCCGAAGCCGACGTCGCCGCAGATCAGGCGGTCCATGGGCTTGCCCGCGGCCATGTCCTTCACCACCGCCTGGATGGCGGCAGCCTGGTCGGGCGTTTCCTCGAAGCCGAAACCGGCAGCGAAGGCGTCGAGGTCGTGCGGCTGCACGCGGAAGGCATGGCCCTCGCGCGTCGCGCGCCGTGCGTACAGTGCGAGCAGCTCGGCCGCCGTGTCGCGCACCTGTTGCGCGGCACGCGCCTTGGCCTTGTCCCACTGCCCGCTGCCCAGCCGGTGCAGCGGCGCGGCTTCGGCTTCGGCGCCCGAGTAGCGCGAAATGACGGCGAGCTGCGACACCGGCACGTACAGCTTGTCGCCACCCTCGTACTGCAGGTGCAGAAACTCGGTCGGGCCCTCGCCGAGGTCCAGGCCGACCAGCCCCTGATAGCGGCCGATGCCGTGCTGCGCATGCACCACCGGATCGCCGATGCGCAGCTCCGAGAGGTCGCGCAGCATGCCTTCGACCGAGCTTGCTTTCAGCGCATCGCGCACCCGCCGCCGCACCGTGCCGGCGTAGAGCTCGGCCTCGGTGACCACGCACCAGCCCTCGGCGGCCAGCGCGAAGCCGGCGGCGAGCGGCGCCACCGCGATGGCGAAACGCTCGGCCGAACCCGACCAGGCACCGAAGTCCGCCGTGACCACGGGCGCGAGGCCGTACTCGGCGAAGTAGGCGAGCATGGTCTCGCGCCGCCCCGGCGACTCCGCGGTGACCAGCACGCGCAGGCCGCTCGAGGCGAGGAACGCCTTCAGCGCCGCGAGCGGATCGTGCGCGCGCCGGTCGACGGCGAGCGGCGGCAGCGGCGCGCTCGCCAGCACCGACTCGAGCTCTGCGCGCCGCAACGCGCGCGCCGCGACGTGGAACTCCTCGGCAGGCACGAATATCTTCTCCGGCGGCAGGAGCGGGCGCTCGCGCTCGCCGCCGAGCAGCCGGTAACGCGAGCTCGCATCGCGCCAGAAGGCGTCGACGGCCGCAGGCACGTCACCGTGGCGCGCGAGCGCGGCGTTCGGCGGCAGGTAATCGAACAGCGTTGCCACCGTGTCGAAGAACAGCGGCAGGTAGTACTCGATGCCCGCGGCCGCGACGCCGTTGGACACGTCCCGGTACAGGCCTTTTTTCGACGGATCGCCCTCGAAGATCTCGCGCCAGCGGCTGCGGAACTTCGCCCGCCCCTCGTCGTCGAGCGGAAACTCGCGCGCCGGCAGCATGCGCACTTCCTTCACCGGGTAGAGCGTCCTCTGCGTGTCGACGTCGAAGGTGCGGATGCTGTCGATGCGCTCGTCGTCAAGGTCGAGCCGGTAGGGCAATTGACTGCCCGCAGGGAACAGATCGATCAGCCCGCCGCGGATGCAGAACTCGCCGGGCGCCACGACTTGCGTGACGTGCTGGTAGCCCGCGGTCGCGAGCTGCGCTTTCAAGGCGTCGGCGTCGAGCCGCGTGTTCTGCGCGAGGAAGAAGGTGCGCGCGGCGAGGTAGGACGGCGGGCACAGGCGCACGAGCGCGGTCTGCGCCGGCACCACAGCCACGTCGAACTCGCCGCGCTGAATGCGGTACAGCGTTGCCAGGCGCTCGGACACGAGGTCCTGGTGCGGCGAGAACGCGTCGTAGGGCAGCGTTTCCCAGTCGGGCAGCAGGCAGACGCGCAGTTGCGGTGCCAACCAGGCCATCTCTTCGACCAGGCGCTGCGCGTCGCGCGCGGTGGCGCTGACGACGGCGAGCGGCGCGGCCGTGACGGCCAGGCGGCACAGGGCGAGCGCGTCCGCCGAGCCGGCGAGCCCGGCCGGTTGCGGGCTCCCGGGAAGCGGGTCGCGCAGCATCTCGGGCTAATTATACTGTCTTGAATTCATGGAGGTTTTTGATTGAGCTGATCGCTCGGCCGCGGCGACGCTCACCCCGCGCCAAACCACTTGGCGAGAAACTTCTTGCGGTTCTCTTCCAGTACTTCGTCGCGCGACACCTCGCGGCCGAAGTAATTGATCTTGACATCGGTGCGCGCCGCCGAGATGCCCCAGTGGTGCTCGAAATCGACCACCGGCACGCTATAGCAGGCGAGCCCGGCCTTTCGAATCTGCATGCCCATGTCCCACTCTTCCATGAAGCACGGGCTGTAGCGCACGTCGAAGGCAAGGCCATGGCCGAGAAACCGCTCGCGATGAATCGCGAAGCAAAAGCCCGAGATGTCGTCGCTGCGGATCGGCTCGTGGAACTGGCCTTTCTGGTAGTAGGTCAGGATCTCCAGGTTCCGGTAGTCGACCTTGGTGCCCTGCGGCCCGACGATCGCGGCATCGGGCAGCTCGAGCAGATAGCGCTCCATCTGGTCGATCGCAGCGGGCCAGATGTGCAAGTCGGCATTGAGGATGAAGACGCTGCGCCCCTCGGCGAGATTGATGCCGATGTTCCAGGAGCGGCTGACCCCGGCATTGAGACTGTTGAAGCAGAACTTGTCGATTCGCGGATGATCCTTGAGCGCCTTGAACACCTCGGCGCTGTTGAAGATGCAGATCACTTCGCCTGGCACTCCGTGCAAATCGCTGAGCAGCGAAAAGATGTTGAACGGACTGTGTCGCGAGAAATCCAGAACCGGAATCACGAAGCTTCGATCGATCGGCATGGTCAGCACAAGGTGGGCCTTGAGGGGGTCGGGATTGTAGCAACCGCCTCATTCGAGCCGAAAGCCATTAAACTTGCTTGAATCTTAGGAGTTTTTGCGTTGACCTGCGTAGCCCTGATTCCGGCGGCGGGAAGCGGCAGTCGGTTGGCCGGCCCGCAACCCAAGCAGTACGCGAGCCTCGCGGGCAGGCCGATGCTCTGGCACGCGGTGGCGGCGGTGTGCCGGCCGCCCGTGGAAACGGTATTCGTCGTGCTGGCGCCGGGCGACACGGGGTACAGGAGTTGCGATTGGAGCGTGTTCGCGGGAAAAATCGCGCCGCTGTACTGTGGCGGCGAGACGCGCCGCGATTCGGTGTACAACGGGCTGGTGGCGGCAATGACGGCGGTGAACGCGGACGACTGGGTGCTGGTGCACGATGCGGCGCGCCCCTGCCTGCCGGCAGCCGACCTCGAGCGCTTGTACGCGGAGTGCCGGCACGACGAGATCGGCGGCATCCTCGCGCTGCCCGTGGCGGAAACGGTGAAGCGCGCGGGCAAGGACGAGGCGGGCGCGCAGCGCGTCGCCGGCACCGAGGACCGCGCGCAGCTGTGGCTCGCGCAGACGCCGCAGATGTTCCGGGCGGCGCTGCTCGCCGAAGCGCTCGGCAAGGCCAAGAGCAGTATCACCGATGAGGCGAGCGCCATCGAGCAGATGGGCCTGCGGCCGCGGCTGGTGGCCGGCAGCCACGAAAACTTCAAGGTCACCTACATCGAGGACCTGGCGATCGCCGAGTCGATCCTGGCGAGGCGCGCGGCATGAGAATCGGACAGGGCTTCGACGTGCACGCGCTGGTGCCGGATCGCAAGCTGGTCCTCGGCGGGGTGCACATCCCGCACCACCTTGGGCTCGAGGGGTATTCCGACGCGGACGTGCTGCTGCACGCGATCTGCGATGCCCTGCTCGGCGCCGCAGGGTTGGGCGACATCGGCCGGCACTACCCGGACGGCGATGCGCAGTACTCCGAGATCGACAGCCGCCGGCTGCTGCGCGACGTGGCGGCGAAGCTCGCGGCGCGCAAATTCCGCGTCTTGAACGTCGACGCCACGGTTATCGCGCAGGGGCCGCGCCTCACGCCGCATTTCGCCGCCATGACGGCCAACATCGCCGCCGACCTGGGCGTGGCGCCGGCCGCCGTGAACCTCAAGGCGACGACCACCGAGGGCCTGGGCTTCGCAGGCCGCGGCGAGGGCATCGCCGCCATGGCGGTGGCCTTGATCGAAGAGGGCTGACATGTACTCGCCGCCGTACAACCGGGTCGAAGACCGCAAGGAGCTCGTGGCCTTCATGCGCGCCAACAACTTCGCGCTGCTGGTCACCGCCACCGGCGGGGTGCCGCTCGCTTCGCACCTGCCGGTGACGGTCGCCGATGGCGCGGATGGCGTAGTCATCCAATCGCACATGGCGAAGCCCAATGCACAGTGGAAGGAATTCTTCGACGACGAGGTGCTGGTGGTGTTCTCCGGACCGCACGCCTACGTCTCGCCGCGCTGGTACGAGGCGACCGAGCGCGTGCCCACCTGGAACTATGCCGCGGTGCACGCCTACGGCACGGCGCGCGTCACCTCCGAGCGCGCGGTGAAGCACGCGGCGCAGCGCGCGCTGGTGGCGGAACTCGATCCCGAATGGTTGCCGAAGTTTGACGCTTTGCGCACCGAGTACGTGGACAGCATGCTCGAGGGCATCGTCACGTTCGAGATCGCCGTGACGCGGCTCGAGACGCGCTGGAAGCTGTCGCAGAACCGCGGCCGCCGCGAGCAGGCGCTGATCGCCGCCGAGCTCGACAAGTCGGCCGATCCCGGGCTCAAGGCGCTCGCGGCCCTCACGCGGCGCCACTTCGCGCAGGAATGAGCACGGCTGGCGGCGGCCCCTGGCCGAAGGTCGCCGTGTTCGGTGCCGGCGCCGTCGGCTGCTATTACGGCGGCATGCTGGCGCGCGCCGGTGCGCCGGTGACGCTCGTCGGCCGGCGCGCGCACGTCGAGGCGCTGAGACGCGAGGGTGCGCTGCTGTTCGAGGCGCACGGGTCGCTCGAGCGCGTGCCGGTGGCGGCGAGCACCGAGGCTGCGGGCGTCGCCGGCGCATCCTGCGTGCTGTTTTGCGTGAAATCCGGCGATACCGAGGGCGGCGCGCGCGCAATCGGCCCGCACCTTGCGCGCGATGCGACCGTGGTCAGCCTGCAAAACGGCGTCGACAATGCGGCGCGCATCGCGCCCCTGGTCGATGCGCCGGTGATCGCGGCAGTCGTATACGTGGGCTGCGAGATGGCGGGGCCGGGGCACGTGCGCCACATGGGGCGCGGCGAGCTCGTGGTCGGCGCGCGCGGCTCGGCGGCGCGCGGCGCGCAGCGCGCCACGACGGTCTCGGCGTTGTTCGCGCGCGCCGGCGTGCCGTGCCGGGTTACTGACAACGTCGACGGCGAGCTCTGGGGCAAGCTGATCATCAATTGCGCCTACAACGCGCTCTGCGCACTCTCGCGCCTGCCTTACGGGCCGATGATCGGCAGCCCATGGTCGCGCGAGGTGATGCCGCAGGTGGTCGCCGAAGCGCTCGCCGTGGCGCGCGCCGAGGGCGTGCAGCTGGAGTCCGACGGCCTGCTCGAGCGCGTGCTGGCGATCGGCGCTGCGATGCCGGGGCAGTTCTCGTCTACCGCGCAGGACATCGGGCTGGGCAAGCCGACCGAGATCGACGCGCTAAACGGCTATGTTGCGCGGCGCGGCGCGGCACTCGGCGTGGCGGCGCCGGTCAATCGCACGCTGCATGCGCTGGTCAAGCTGCTCGAGCTGGGGACGGCGAAACCGGGGTCGTGACGGACGCGGCGCCGCGCCTGTTCTTCGCCGTCTGGCCGCCGGTCGGGACAGCGGCGGCGCTGGCGGATTGGGCGCGCGAGGCGCGGCGCGAATGTGGCGGGCGCGCGACGCCCAGGGAAAGAATCCACCTGACGCTTGCGTTTCTGGGTGACGCGGATCCTGAGATGGCCCGCGCGCGAGGCGCGGCGATTCGCCTGCCGGGACTGTCTTTGCGCATCGAGCAGGCGCGCTACTGGGCGCACAACCGCATCGTCTGGGCAGGACCGCTGGAAACGCCGGCAGGGCTGCAAGCGCTGGCGCGCGAACTGGGCGAGACGCGCGCGTTTGCCGCGCACGTCACGCTGATCCGCAAAGCGCGGCCGCCCGGGACCTTGCCGCCGCCGCCGGCGCTGGAGTGGCCGGTGACTCAGTTCACGCTAGTGAATTCGGTCCTTGGGCCTGAAGGTCCGGACTACGAGGTGCTTGAGCGCTACGCACTCGAGTAAGCCGGCGCAGCGCGGCGACCGCCGCGAGGACGAACTGCGCGAGCGCGTCCGCCTGCGCCAGGCGGGCCTTGGCCAGTTCGCGGTCGGCGGCGGACATGCGCATCTCGTCCAGGCGCCGGTAGAGGGTTTCGAGTTCAGTGATCATCGTCTGCTCCAATGCTTCAAGTTGAGGCCGAAGGTTGGTGCATCGCACTATTACAGTGCCGCACTAACTTAAGCGCCTATCCATATGCTTGATATACGCTAATTCGACCGCTTCCCTTCTCACAAGTTGCATTGCAGCACAGTTTTGGCCGGGACGTTTTGATGCCAGTCAAGTCGTGCGCTGGATCGCTGCCCGCGCGGCCAATGCGAGTGCGACGACGATGAGGGCCATCCCGACCAATTCGAGGCCGCCTGGCCGCTCGCCGAGCAGGGCGGCGCTGAACAGCGCGCCGAGGACGGGCACCGCCAGGATGCCAAAGCTCGCCAGGCCGGCATCGAGGCGCGCGAGCGCCCAGAACCACAGGAACCAGCCGAGCGCACTCACCAGGACACCGTTGTAGACGATGGCGAGGACCAGCTCGGCGCTCCAGACCGCTGGAGGACCAGGAAACATGACGGCGAGCACGGTGAGCGCCGCCCCGCCCAGGAGCACTTGCCAGGCGATGAGCGACAGCGTATCGATCCCGGTGCGGCTCTGCAGTCGCTTCGTCACCACGACCCCGAGCCCCCAGGCGATGCCCGAGGCGAGCGCCAGGAACTCGGGCGCTCCCGGCACACCGTGCGGCTGGATGAGCAGAAGCAGGCCAAGCAAGCCGACGCCGAGCGCGACGCCTTGCGCCGGCGACGGCCGCTCGCCGAGCACCGGCCAGGCAAGCAGCGTGACCCAGAACGGCATGGTGTAGTTGAGAACGGCGGTCTTGCCGACGGCGCCGATCTTCAGCGCCCAGGTGGCGAGCGCGAACGTGGCCGTGGTCTGCAGAAGCCCGATGAGAAGAACCTGGGGTGCGTGCACTAGGCGCACCGGACGGCGCAGCAGCGTGGCGGCGCCGAAAAGGCACGCCGCCGCCAGCGCAAATCGCCAGGCGAGAAATTCGAAGGGGTCGGCGTGCCGCACGCCGATCTTCAGCACCACCCAGTTGAAGCCCCACACTAGGCTGATGGCGGCGAGCACGGCGAGCGCCGGGCCGTTCCGCCGGACGCTCACGCGGCGGTTTCCAATACGAGCCGCGCGGCCAGTCCGCCGCCGGGACGCGGCCGCAGCTCGAGCCGGCCGCCATGCGCACGCGCTACTCGCTCGACGATCGCCAGGCCGAGGCCGGCGCCGCCGCGCCCGCTTCTCGCCGGATCGAGCCGCGTGAAGGGCTGCTTGAGCCGCTCGGCCTCGCCGTCGGGAATGCCCGGCCCGCGGTCGAGCACCTCGATGACGACGTTGCGGCCCTCCGCTCGCGCCTCGACCTCGACCGGCTCGCCGGCGTAGCGCAGCGCGTTGTCGATCAGATTGGAGATCGCACGCCGCAGCGCCATGCGCGCGAACGCGAACGGCGCAAGCGGCGCCGCGCGCACGGTGACATTGCGGCCGAGCTTCGCGTAGTGCTCGCCGACCTCGTGAAGCAGGGCGCCCGGGTCCTGGCTTTCCCGCACCTCGTTTTCGCCGCGCGCGAATTCGAGGAACTGGCCGATTACCTGGTCCATTTCCTCGATGTCGGCGCCCATGCCCTGCGCCGCGCCGGCTTCCGCGCCGCTCATCTCCAGCGCCAGGCGCAGGCGCGACAGGGGCGTGCGCACGTCGTGCGAAATCCCGGCCAGCACCATGGCGCGCTCGCGCTCCAGGGCCTGGAGGTCGCGCGCCATGCGGTTGAACGCCGTCGACACCGTCGCCAGCTCGCGCGGGCCGGTCTCGGCGAGCGGCTCGGGCGTCTCGCCGCGGCCCAGGCGGCGCGCGGCGCCGGCGAGCGCGCGCAACGGCCGGCTGAGCGTGGCGGCGATGAGCCAGGCGCCGGCGAGCGCCAGCGCCAGGAGCGCTGCGCCCCAGCCGAGCCAGCCCAGGGCGAACCGCGGCTCGAAGCGCTCGCGCGGCAGCATGACCCAGAACTCGTCGTCGTCGATGAAGAAACTGACCCAGAACCCCTCCATGCCGTCGCGCCCGTAGGCAAAGCGCGTCGCGCCGCCGAGCGCGGCGCGCACGTTGTCCACCACCCGTGCGAGCAACGGGTCCGGCGGCAGGGGCGCGACCGTTTCGGAATTGGTCACCGGGTACACGCGCAGGCCCTCGCGCTCGTTCAGCTCGATGAGCAGCTCGCGCCGGCGGAACGGGTCGGCGTTGACCAGCGCGGCGCGCGTCAGGTTGACCGAGCTCACCGCCTGCTGGGCGAGCTCGCGCGCGCGCGGCTCGCGCTCATAGACGCGTTGAATCTGGAATGAGGCAACGACCGAGACGACGATCAGGGCGGCGATCAGCAGGAACGACCGCCAGAACAGGGTCACGCTGCGCGCCTACTTGTCGCCGGGCACGAACACGTAGCCGTGCCCCCACACCGTCTGGATGTAGCGCGGACGCGCCGGATCCTCCTCCACGAGCTTCCGGAGGCGCGAGATCTGCACGTCGATCGAGCGGTCGAACACCTCGTACTCGCGGCCGCGCGCCAGCTCCATCAGCTTGTCGCGCGACAGCGGCTGGCGCGGATGCTCCACCAGCACCTTGAGCACCGAGTATTCGCCGGTGGTGAGCGGCACGGGCTTGCCGTCCTTCTTCAGCTCGCGCGTCGCCGGGTTGAATTCGAAGGCGCCGAAGCGGTGGCTGCCATCCTCGGCGCCCGGCGCACCGGGCAAGCCGGCGCGCGGTATCCGGCGCAGCACGGCGTGGATCCGCGCCACCAGCTCGCGCGGATTGAACGGCTTGGGCAGGTAGTCGTCGGCGCCCATCTCCAGGCCGACGATGCGATCCACCTCGTCGCCCTTGGCCGTCAGCATGATGATCGCCGGGGCGCCGCCCGCGGCGCGCAGGCGCCGGCAGATGGCGAGGCCGTCCTCGCCCGGCAGCATGAGGTCGAGCACCAGCAGGTCGTAGCGCTCGCGCGAGAGCTGCTTGTCCATCGCCGGCGCGTCGGCCACCGCGCGCACCTCGAATTTCTGCTCGCCGAGGTAGCGCGTCAGCAGGTCGCGAAGGCGCTGGTCGTCGTCGACCACCAGGATGCGGGTCTTGAGCTCGGCCATGGCGTTACGGAATGTTACAGAATCCGCGGCGCAGCCACTTTACACTGTGCCCATGAAACTGGCCGTCGCGGTGCTGCTTGCCGCCGTGTTC
>JAOTWE010000312.1 GCA_029863065.1 Betaproteobacteria bacterium | reverse complement strand
ACGACGCTGCTGCTGCTCCTCGCCGGGCTCGAGCGTCCCAGCGCCGGGTCGGTGACGATCGGCGGCATCGCGCTCGACGCGCTCGACCGCGACCAGCTCGCTGACCTGCGCCGCGACCGCGTCGGCATCGTGTTCCAGTCCTTCCACCTCGTGCCGAGCCTGACCGCGATCGAGAACGTCGCGCTGCCGCTCGAGATCGCCGGCAAGCCCGACGCCCGGCGCAAATCGCGCGCGCTGCTCGAAGAAGTCGGCCTCGGCGCACGCACCTCGCACTACCCGAGCCAGCTCTCGGGGGGCGAGCAGCAGCGCGTCGCCATCGCCCGCGCGCTCGTGCACTCGCCCTCGATCCTGCTCGCCGACGAGCCGACCGGGAACCTCGACGACCACACCGGCAAGGCGATCGGCGACCTGCTGTTCGACGCCGCGGCGCGCACGGAAACGACCATGGTGCTCGTCACGCACAACACGACGCTCGCGCAGCGCTGCGACCGCGTGCTGCGGCTTCAGGACGGCAAGCTCGACGAGACCGACGGGCAGTCGGCCGCGGCATCCGGAGCGCGGTCATGATCCTCGGCCTCGCGTGGCGCGACCTGCGCTCGAGTGGGCGCTCGCTGTGGGTATTTTGCGCCTGCCTCGCGCTCGGGGTCGCGTTGATCGCCGCGAGCGGCGGCCTGTTCCGGCTGGTGAGCAGCGGGCTGCTCGCCGATACGAGGACGCTCTTCGGCGGCGATCTCGAGATCGAGCACCGCATCCCGCTCTCGGCCGACGAGCTCGCGTGGATGCGTGCGCGCGGCGAAGTGTCGCGCCTGGTCGAGCTGCGCACCATGATGCGCGCGAGCGGGCGCTCGCACCTGGTCGAGCTGCAGAGCTTCGACGAGCGCTACCCGCTCTACGGCGAGGTCGTGCTGAACCCGCGCGGATCGCTCGCCGACGTGCTGACGCAGCGCAATGGGGAATGGGGCGCCGCCATCGACCCGGTACTGGCGCGGCGCCTCGGTCTTGCGCCCGGCGACCGCGTGCAGCTCGGCGATCTCTCGCTCACGGTGCGCGCGCTGATCGAGCGCCAGCCCGACCGCAGTCTGCGCGCCGACTGGCGCGGCCCGCCGGTGCTGATCGCGGGCGAGGCGCTGGAGGCGACCGGGCTGGTGCAGCCGATGAGCCGCGTCTCCTACCGCTATCGCGTCAAAACCAGCGAGGACCCCGCCGCGTGGCGCGAGGCCTTCGCCGCCGCGTTTCCCGACGCCGACTGGGAAGCGCGCACCTTCGCCGAACGCAGCGAGCGCCTGGCCGAGGTCCTGGGCCAGATCGTTTCCGGCCTGCTGCTGATCGGCTTCAGCGCGCTTTTCATCGGCGGGCTCGGCGTGTTCAACAGCGTGCACGCCTACCTGCAGGGCAAGCTCGCGAGCATCGCCACGTTGCGTGCGCTGGGACTGCGCGACCGGCGCCTTGCCGGCGTTTATCTTGCGCAGGTGCTGATGCTCGGGGCCGCGTCGAGCCTCGCCGGCGCCGCGGTAGGCGGCGCGCTCGCGCTCGCGGGCGCGTCGGTGGCGGCGCAGAGCCTGCCAGTGGCTCCCACCCTCGCGTTGCTGCCGCTGCCGCTCGTACTCGCCTGGGTCTTCGGCGTGCTGACCGCGCTCACCTTCGCGCTGCCCGCGCTCGGGCGCGCGCTGTCGGTTTCGCCCGCGGCGCTCTTCCGCGGCGTGGACGGCGCGGTGACGCGCACGCCGGCGCTCTACTGGAAGCTTACCGCGTTGTCGGGAACGTTCACGACGCTGCTCGCGCTCGCCGTGATGCCCGACCCGCGCTTCGGGCTTGCATTCGTGCTGGTGACGCTCGCCTTGCTCGCGCTGCTCGAAGGCATGGTGCGCGTGCTGCGCGCCGCGGCGCACCGGCTCGCCGGGCACCCGCTCGTCGCCGAGCGCTTCGCGATGCGGCTCGCGCTCGCGAACCTCTACCAGCCCGGCTCGCCGCTGCGCGCTTCGCTCCTGTCGCTGGGCTCGGCGCTGACGCTGCTCGTCGCCTCGACGCTGGTGGTGGCCGCGCTGCTGCGCACGGTCAACGAGACGATTCCCGAGCGCGCGCCGGCGCTGGTCTTCTACGACATTCCCGCGCCGCAGCTCGGCGAGTTTCGCGAGCGGGTGCAATCGCCCTCGCTCGAGCGGCTCGACCTGGCGCCGCTGGTCCTCGGCCGCGTGAGCGCGGTGAACGGCGACGCCCTTCGCTCGAGCGGCGACGCGGCGCGCATGCTCGAGGCGCGCGACGAGCACAAGCTCTCCTACCGCCTCGACAACTTCGACAACGTCGTGATCGACCGCGGGGCGTGGTGGCCGCAAGGGTACAAGGGCGCGCCGCTGGTCGCGATGGAAGACCGCGAGGCGGATCAGCTCGGCCTCAAGGTCGGCGACCGCCTGCGCTTCGACATCATGGGCACGCCGCTCGAGGCGCAGCTCGTCGCCATCTACAGCCAGCGCCGCTTCGAGGCGCGCTTCTGGCTCGAGGCGATTCTCTCCGACGGCGCGCTCGATCCTCACATCACGCGCTACGTGGGCGCGGCCTACATGAGCCACGCCGAGTCGGCAGCGGCGCAGGACCGCGTCGCCGCCGCGATGCCGCAGGTGGTCACGGTGCGCACCGAGAACATCCTCAACGAGGCGCGCACGCTGCTCGGGCGCGCAGCTGCGGGGCTCGCCGTCATCATGGCCGTGAGCCTGGTGGCGAGCCTGCT
>JAOTWE010000311.1 GCA_029863065.1 Betaproteobacteria bacterium | reverse complement strand
CACGTCGCCGAGCAGCTTGGCCCAGTCGTCCAGGTCTCTGTTCGAAGAAATGATGGTGGAAGCCCTTTCGTAGCGGCTCATGAGCACGTCAGCGAGGTCGTCGCCGGTGCCCGCGGGCAGCTTGCGCAGGAACAGATCGTCGATGACGAGCAACTCGGCGCTTTTCAGTTGGGCGCGCAGCTTGCGGATTTCGCCCAGTTCGCGCGCTTCGTGGATGTCCTCGATGAGCTGATGGGCCTCGCGGTACAGCACCTTGTAGCCGCGATTGACCGCGAGCAGCGCGATGGCCTTGGCCGCGTGACTCTTGCCGGTGCCGGGCCTGCCGATGAGCAGCGCGTCGGCGCGCTCGTCGACGAACTTCAGCGTTGCCAGCTCCAGCAGGGCGCGCTTCGGGATGGTCGGGTTGTAGCCCCAGTCGAAGCTCTTCAGGTCCTTGCGCTCGGTCAGTCCCGACAGCGCGTAGCGGCGCTCGAGCAGCCGCGAGCGCCGCCGGTCCAGTTCATCCTGCACCAGCCATGAGAAGGCTTCGATGAAGTCCATCTCATGACTGGCCACGGCCAGCGCGCGGGCCTGCAGTGTTGCGCCCATGCCCGACAGGCGCAGCGCGCGTAGGGATCGTTCAAGTTCAGTGATGGACATTGCCATTGGGGTCCTCCGGGGTGCCCGGCCTCAGCGATCTTGAGCGCGTTGGCCGCAATCCTCCTGAGCGGCGGTGCGCTCGGGCGTTGATCATCGTCTGCTACGCATTGCCTGAGCGCTGCGAAGTGCTGCAGGCGTTATCCACGGCCGGCCGTCGTGGTCGTGTCATGCGAACACGACGACGGCCGGCGGTGGGTAACGCGTGCTGTTTCAGGGCGCGCTGGTTGCTGCTTCTTTTGCTTCGGCGCGCCAGCGCCGCTCGAACGGATTGGCGCGGGAATCGCTCCCGGCGGCCGATCAACATCTTGTGCTGTTCCGGTCCATGTCCCGATATCGACCGAGCGCGAAGAATCGATCCTGGGGCTTGTAGGCGAGCCGCCCGCGGCGCAGCCGGGACGTTTCGGCGGCCCGGCACTGCGGTGCGAGGTCGGTAGCGGTCCACCTTCATCTGCCGGGTTGGGGCCGAGAGTGGGTGTCCCAGAACGCCTGGTACTCGGTGAGCGGACGAATGTGCGCGCCGGTCTGGGCCAGCGCGGTGGCCGCAGCCTGGGCGGCGAGCGCGGCCTTGCGCTGCAGCGCCTGCTTGACGGCAGCGTAGGAGTAGATCTGCGCCTGGAGCAGTCGCGCGCACACCGCCTCGATGTCGGCACAGGGGTAATGACGGGCCAGGTTGGCCAGCCCGTACAGGGCGCGCTGCGACGGGCGTCCCAGGCGGGCGAACAGTTCCTGCGCCAGCGCCGCCGTGCACGGCCCGATGCGCTCGGCCTTGGCCAGCACGCGAGCGCTGTCGCGCGAGGGGTTGAAGAGGCGATCGGCCGGCTTCATCACGAACGCGCCCTTGCGGTCGGTCTTGGCGTGCCGGCGCAGCACGCTGCCGCCGGCGTCGAGGATCTCGAGGTCGTGGTCGAAGATGCGTACCGTGACCTCGCTGTGCGGGGCGGCCGGCAGCGCCGCGTAGAAGGCGCCATCGACCTGCACCAGCCCGGCATCGTCCACGGTGCGCACGCCCGGCCGGAAGTAACGGAACCCTTCGGCCGGCAGTGCGCGCAGGTGCGGCCGTTCCTCCAGGTACATCTGCAGCACCTGGCGCTTCTTGCGGCCGTGGATGCGCAGCGCTGCCCAGCGCTCCTCCCAGTGCGCCAGCCAGTCGTTCTGCGCCTCGATCGAGTCGAACCTGCGCCCCTTCAGGGCCGTGGACTGGGTGTGCTGGATCGCGTTTTCCACCGCCCCTTTTCGATTCGGGTCCCCGATCCGGCACGGATCGGCCACCGCCCCGTAATGGCTGAGCATCGCCGCGTACACGACGTTCAGTTCCGGCGCATAGATGTCGGGGCGGATCACGCCTTCCTTCAGGTTGTCCAGCACGACGTAGGTGGGCGATCCGCCCAGCGCCCGAAACGCCTCCTCGTGCAGGCCCGCCCACACCTGCTGGCTCGTCTTCCACACCACCTTGCGGAAACTCTTGCCGGAGTACTTCAGCGTCATCACGAACAGGTACGGCCGCTTGTACTTGCCCGACGGCAGCCGCGTCAGCGCCCCCTGCCCGTAGTCGACCTGCGCTTCCTCGCCGGGGGCAAACTCGAGCACGTCAAAGCGCTCCGGGGCGCGCGCCCTCAGCGTGGCCACGAAGCGCTTGACCGAGTTGTATGCATGCGTGAAACCGTGCGCCTCGACCAGATCCTGGTAGATGCTCACCGCGTTGCGCCCGAGCCGCACCTGCGCTTCGATAAAGGCGCGATGCGGCTCGCATGCCGACGGGGTCACGGCGCCGGGCGCCGAAGGCCTCGTCGCATCACCCGCAGCCGGTGGCCAGGGTGGGGGAGCTTGCCCGGCCAGCACCGCCGAGCCGGTGGCCACCCCGGGGGAATTTGACTGCCGCTGATAGCGCCGGATGGTCTTGCGGTCCACCCCGGTCATGCGCTCGATCTCGCGCTGCGTGGCGCCTCGATCCAGCAGCGTCTGGATCGCCACTTGCAAATGTTGCTTCAAGACGTTCACTCCTTCCCCCCTCGCTTGCGAGGGAGGCGACAGTAAGCGTCTCGTCGCTGGCGCGCCGCGGCTCAGCCGCGACTACGCCCGGTCAGGTGGAGG
>JAOTWE010000310.1 GCA_029863065.1 Betaproteobacteria bacterium | reverse complement strand
GGATAGGTCGACTTGTCGTCGGCGACGCCGGTGCCGATGGCGTTCGCCAGGCCGACGTTGCCCGCGCGGTACACCGAGAGCAGGCCCGGCACGCCGAGGAAGGAATCCTGGCGGAAGGCGAGCGGATCGAGGAACGCGTCGTCGACGCGGCGGTAGATGACATCGACGCGCTGGCTGCCCGCGGTGGTGCGCATGTAGACATTGCCGTCCTTCACGAACAGATCCATGCCTTCGACCAGCTCGACCCCCATCTGCTGCGCGAGGAAGGCGTGCTCGAAGTAGGCGCTGTTGAACTGCCCCGGGGTCAGCACCACCACCACCGGATCGCGCACGCGCGGCGGCGCCGCGGCGCGCAGCGTCTCGAGCAGCAGCGCCGGATAGTGCTCGACCGGGTAGACATGCTGGCGGTCGAACAATTCGGGGAACAGCCGCATCATCATCTTGCGGTTCTCGATCATGTAGGACACGCCCGACGGCGTGCGCAGGTTGTCTTCGAGAACGTAGTACAGGCCGTCCTCGTGCCGGATGAGGTCGATCCCGGCGACGTGCGAGTAGACCTCGTTGGGCAGGTCGAGGCCGAGCATCGCCACCTGGTAGGCGTCGTTGGTGAGCACCTGCTCGGCGGGGATGACGCCGGCGGCGAGGATCTCCTGGCGGTGGTAGATGTCGTGCAGAAAGCGGTTGAGCGCGGCGACGCGCTGACGCAGGCCGCGTTCCAGCGCCTCCCATTCCGGCCGTGGAATCACGCGCGGGATGGTGTCGAACGGAATCAGGCGCTCGGCGCCCGCTTCGTCGCCGTAGACCGCGAACGTGATGCCGACGCGGTGAAACAGCAGATCGGCCTCGCGTCGTTTCTCTGCCACGCGCTCGGCGGGCGTCTCGGCGAGCCACTCGGAGAGCGCTCGGAAATGCGCGCGGACATCGCCGCTTTCGGCGCGCATCTCATCGTAATGGCGGCGTTGCATTCAGGGTCCCTGGCGTAGGCGGCAAGCAACCGCCGTACCCAGGCGCATCGGCCCGGCGGTCAACGGCCTAGAGTAGCGCGCGCGCTGCCGGCGCACCAGCGCCGGCGCAGCCTGCTGCTCAGCGCGGCGGCTCGGTCGGCTGCAGGCCGTCGTCGCTTTCCGGGCGCGCGGCGGAGCGCCGGTACTCGGACGGGGGAATGCCGACCTGGTTGAGAAAGAAGCGCGTGAAATTGCTTTGCGCCGAGAAGCCGAGCTCGGCCGAAACATCGGCGATACGCGCGCGGCCGCTCGAGAGCTTGGCGATGGCGGTCTCCACGCACAGCAGGTCGAGGTAGGCGCGCGGCGAGCGCCCCGTGCACACCTGGAACAGGTCGTAGAAGCGCGAGCGCGACAGGCCGACCTGGCTCGCCAGGTCGTCGATGTTGACGTCCTTGTTCGGGCGCGCGCGCAGCAGGCCGAGCGCCTTGCGGATGCGCGTGTCGGCAAAGCGCGAGCCGCGCCACAGCGCCGCGCTGGCGCGCCGGCGCGCGAGGTAATGCTCCACCACCGCGAGCATCAGTTCCTGCAGCATGAACTCCTGGCGCTCGGGCGACAGGAACTGGTCATTGAGGGCCTCGATCGCCAGCGTGTCGGCAAGCTGGCGCATGCGCGGCGTGATCGTTTCCCGTGGGTGCGCAAAGATGCGGCCGCCGATCGGCAGGAAACTCTCGGGAAACGCCTCGCTCAGCCAGTCCGGCGAGGGATGGAATTCGATCAGGCGCGTGCCATTGGCGCCTGGCAAGGCTTCGCTGGCGTGCGACTCCAGCGGCTCGACGAAGATGATGTCGTCGCGCGTCAGCGGCACCGCGGCACCGCCGATGCGCAAGGTGCAATCCGCACCCTGGTGCTTGAAGAGGATGACGGGTGCGGTGTTGTCGCCCGCGCCGGAGAGATCCGGAGCCTCGGCCAGGATCAGGCGGCCGAAGCGGCCTTCGAAAATGCGCAGGGGTCGGGACACGAATTCAAGGATAACGTCCCCGCCGCCGCAGCGCCAGCGGCAATTCACGCCCATTTCATCGCAAAAACAGATACCTGAATCGTCAGTAGGCCAGCCAGCGCGGGCGCTTGGCGGAGATGACCCGGGTATTCACGCCGACCCAGTTGAGGCCGCCGAAAAGCCGCCCGTGCTCGATCTTCACGCAGCGGTCCATGACCGCTTCCAGCCCCGCCGCGCGCGCCGTGGCGGCCGCGGCCTCGTTCTTCACGCCGAGCTGCTGCCAGAGCACCTTGGCGCCGATGGCGATCGCGTCATCGCAGATCGGCGGGATGTCCGCGCTCTTGCGGAAGCAGTCGACGATGTCGATCCCGCCGGGGATGTCGCGCAGCGACTTGTAGCATTTCTGCCCGAGAATCTCCGCGTAGCGCGGGTTGACCGGGACGATGGTGTAGCCGTGCTCCTGCATGTACTTGGCGGCGAAGTAGCTGGGGCGGAACCAGTCGGCCGACAGGCCGACGACGGCGATGACGCGGTTCTGCGAAAGGATGCGGTGCAGCGTATTGATGTCGTCCATGATGCGGATACTATAATCGACAACATTCAGGGAGGGGATCCATGTACGTCGAAGAACGCATGTACCTGCTGCATCCGGGCAAGGCGCCGGAGTACTTCAAGCATTACGAGGAAGTGGGCATGAAGGTGCAGCTGAAGCACTTACCGAACCTCGTCGGCTACTACGTGACCGAGGTCGGCACGCAGAACCTGGTGACGCACATGTGGGCCTACGACGACCTCAATCAGCGCG
>JAOTWE010000309.1 GCA_029863065.1 Betaproteobacteria bacterium | reverse complement strand
ACCGTGGCGCTGCCGCTGGTGCAGGCGGAATTCTCCGTGGACCGCTCCGATGCGTCCCTGCCCTACACGTTCACCATGATCGGCTTCGGCCTGGGCGGGATCCTCATGGGGAGGCTCGCCGACCGCTTCGGGGTCGTGGTACCGGTGGTGATCGGTACGCTCTGCCTGGGTGCCGGCTTCGTCATCGCCGGATTCGCCGGCAGCTTGTGGCAGTTCGCGCTGGCGCAGGGGTTGTTCATCGGCTTTCTCGGCAGCTCGGCGACGTTTGCGCCGCTGGTCGCCGATACCTCGCTCTGGTTCTACCGCCGCCGCGGCATCGCGGTCGCCATCTGCGCGAGCGGCAACTATCTCGCGGGCGCGCTGTGGCCGCCGGTCGTGCAGCACTTCTTCGACACGGCCGGCTGGCGCCAGACCTACATGGGCGTGGGCGCCTTCTGCATCGCGGCGATGCTGCCGCTTGCCCTCGTCCTGCGCCGGCGTCCGCCGGTACTGGCCGCGGCCGCGCCCGGTTCGGCTTCGAGCGGCGCGCCCCATTCGCTCGGCCTGCCGCCGAATCTTCTTCTCGGCCTGCTGTGCACCGCCGGCGTCGCCTGCTGCGTGGCGATGTCCATGCCCCAGGTGCACATCGTCGCGCTGTCCGGCGACCTCGGCTTCGCGGCGGCGCGCGGCGCCGAGATGCTGTCGCTGATGCTCGGCTTCGGCATCGTCAGCCGCCTCGCCTCGGGCTGGATCTGCGACCGCATCGGCGGGCTGCGCACGCTGCTGCTCGGCTCGACGCTGCAGGCGGTCGCACTCTTGCTTTACCTGCCCGCCGACGGCCTCACTTCGCTCTACGTTGTATCGGCGATGTTCGGCCTGTTCCAGGGCGGTATCGTGCCCTCCTACGCCATCATCGTGCGCGAATACTTCGCGCCGCGGGTCGCCGGCACCTTCGTCAGCATCGTGCTGACCTCGACGCTGTTCGGCATGGCGCTGGGCGGCTGGATGTCGGGGGCGATCTTCGACCTCACCGGCTCGTATCGCGCGGCCTTCTTCAACGGCATCGCCTGGAACCTGCTCAATATCGCGATCGCCGCCGGACTGTTGCTGCGCGCCCGAAAGCGGCTATAGTCGGCGTCAAGGAGGCTGTCATGGACCTGAGCGAAAAGCTGCTGCGCCTCAAGCCGGAGGCGATGCACGCCGAGGAGTGGCACGTGCGGCTGGAGCTCGCCGCGCTGTACCGGGCGTTCGACTGGCTGGGCTGGACTGAATCCATCTACAACCACATCACCGCGCGCGTGCCGGGCGCCGAGCGGCATTACCTGATCAATCCCTACGGGCTCAACTACAACGAGGTCACGGCGACCAATCTCGTCAAGATCAACCTCAAGGGCGAGGTCATGGACGGGTCCAGGTACCCGGTCAACGTCGCCGGCTTCGTGATCCACAGCGCGATACACGCCGCGCGCGACGACGCGCACTGCATCATCCACACCCACAGCACCGCGGGCAGCGCGGTGGCGTCGAAAAAGGACGGCCTGCGCTTCGATAACTTCTACAGCGCGATCCTGTACGGACAAGTGGCGTACCACGATTTCGAGGGCGTCACCACGGATCTGACCGAGCAGGCGCGGCTGGTCAAGAGCCTGGGCGAAAAGCCGGTCCTCATCCTGCGCAATCACGGGCTGCTGGTCGCCTGCCCGAGCGTTCCCCACGCCTATCTCACCTACTGGGGCCTGCAGCGCGCGTGCGAAATCCAGGTGGCGACCGACAGCATGCGCGGCGATAATCTGCCCATCCCGCAGCGCGTACTTGAAGAGACACCAGCGCGGTCGAAAGCCTTCAACGCTGACCCGCGCCCCGGCGGACTGCCCTTCGATGCGCTGCTCAGGCGCGCGGGCATCCGCTACGAAGAACTCATCTGAACGGAGACCACTGGATGGATAAACGAAGCCAGAAAGAGCGGTTCGACGACGGTCTGAAGACGCGGCGCGAGGTGCTCGGCCCCGCCTACGTCGACAAGGCCATGGCCGGCGCCGACGATTTCAGCAAGCCGTTCGTCGACCTGCTCAACACCTATTGCTGGAACGACATCTGGAACCGGCCGGGCCTGGACCGCAAGACGCGTTCCATGCTCAACCTGGCGATGCTGTCGGCCCTGGGCAAGGAGCACGAGCTGAAGCTGCACATCAACGGCGCGCTCAACAACGGCCTCACGAAGGAGCAGATCCGCGAGGTGTTCCTGCAGGTCGCGATCTACTGCGGCGTGCCGGCGGCGGTGGTGGCTTTCCGCTGCGCGAAGGAAGTCTTCAAGGACCGCGGAACTAGTTAATTGACAGGCGGCGGCCCCCGTAGGTAGGGTCAGCCCCGGGGGCCGTCGCATGGCAAAGATCGCGGTATTCAACCAGAAGGGCGGGGTCGGCAAGACCACGACCTCGCTCAACCTCACGGCGGCCCTGGCGCGCCGCGGCTACAACCCGTTATCGATCGATCTCGATCCCCAGGCGCACCTGTCGTTCGTGTGCGGCGCCACGGTCGAGCGCGCCGACGACTCGGTGTTCGGTTTTTACCAGCAGTCCCGGCCGCTCACGCAGCTGATCCGCCCGTCCACCGGCGGCTGGCTGGCCATTTCCTCGCACGTCGAGCTGTCCAAGGTGGACACGCACTACGGCAAGGGCGCCAACGTCCTCAACCGCCTGAACCTGGGCATCATCCGCGAAAACCTCAATACCGGGCGGCCGATCGTCATCGACTGCTGTCCGATGCTCGGCGTGCTGTCGCTGTCCG
>JAOTWE010000070.1 GCA_029863065.1 Betaproteobacteria bacterium | reverse complement strand
TGCGCACCTTCGGCCCGACGCTCGCGCCGCTCAACGCCTGGCTGCTGCTGCAGGGCATCGAGACGCTCGCCGTGCGCATGGACCGGCACTGCGCCAACGCCCTCGCGGTGGCCAAGTTCCTTCAGGGCCACAAGCAGGTGGCGTGGGTGAACTACCCGGGGCTGCCGGGCGACAAGTACCACGCGCTCGCGCAAAAGTACCTGCCGAAGGGCGCCTCGGGGCTGCTCAACTTCGGCGTCAAGGGCGGCGCCAAGGCGGGCGAGCGCTTCATCGAGGCAGCGCAGTTCATGAGCCACCTCGCCAACATCGGCGACGCGAAGACCCTCATCATCCATCCGGCGTCGACCACGCACCGGCAGATGTCGGACGAGGAGCAGTTGAAGGCGGGCGTCACGCCCGACATGATCCGCATGTCGGTGGGGATCGAATCGCTTGACGACATCCTGTGGGACATCGATCAAGCACTTACGGAGGCAGCAAAAACATGATCAGCTACCAGATCATCGAGCACGGCAAGCCTTTGCAGAAGGTGATGCACGAAACGCCCAAGCCCACCGGCAGCGAAGTGCTGGTGAAGATCACGCGCTCGGGCGTGTGCCATTCGGACGTGCACATCTGGGACGGCTACTTCGACTGGGGCGGCGGCAAGCGCTTCTACGTCAAGGACCGCGGCTGCATCCCGCCTTTCACCATGGGCCACGAGCCCTTCGGCGTGGTGGCCGCGCTCGGCCCGCGCGCCAAAGGCGTCAAGGTTGGGCAGAAGAAAATCGTCTATCCGTGGATCGGTTGCGGCAAGTGCCCGGTGTGCAAGGCTGGCCAGGACAACTACTGCATGAAGGCGCAGTTCCTCGGCGTGATGAAGCCGGGCAGCTATTCGACGCACGTCCTCGTGCCCGATGCCAAGTATCTGATCGACGCCGCCGGCATCGACGAGGGCTTCGCCGCGACGCTCGGCTGCTCGGCGATCACCGCCTACAGCGGCATCAACAAGTTTCCCAAGCTCGGGCCCAAGGACTGGGTCGCGGTGATCGGCTGCGGGGGCCTCGGGCTCGTCGCGCTATCGATCCTCAAGGCGAAGGGCGTGAAGAACGTCATCGCCTGCGACGTCGACGAGTCGAAGCTCGAGGCGGCGAAGAAACAGGGCGCGAAGCTGACGCTCGACACGCGCGCGCCCGACGCCGTGCAAAAGCTCGGCCAGCTGGCGATGGGCAACCTTGCCGCGAGCATCGACTTCGTCGGCATGCCGGCCACCGCGATGCTCGGCACCGCGGCGCTCCGGAAGGGCGGGCGCTATGTGCTCTGCGGTCTCTATGGCGGCGAGTTCGTGCATCCCCTGCCGCCGATCGCGCAGCGCGCCATCGGCATCGTCGGCTCCTACGTCGGCAACCTGCAGGAGCTGAAGGAGGTGGTGGCGCTGGCGAAGAAGAAGAAAATTAAGCCGACGCCGGTCACGATGCGCAAACCCGACGAGGTCAGCCAGGCGCTGGAGGAGTTGAAGGCGGGGAAGGTGCTGGGGCGCGTGGTGCTGGACTTTGAGGGAGCGCAGTAGGCCGGCGGCGACTATCGCTTTTCGACCTGCTCCAGGGCCTGCTTGAGGCTCAGCTTCGCGTCGGGGTGGCCCTGTGCAGCCGCCTTGCGCAGCCACTCCAGCGCCTCCTCACGATTTGCCGGTGTGCCCAGGCCGGCCCACTGCATTTTGCCGGTCATTAGCTGCCCCCAGCCGTCACCAAGGCGCGCGGAGGCCAGGTAGTCCTGGTACGCGAGTTCCACGTTGCCCGCCTGCTGGAAGCGCCAGCCGCGCTGGTTGAACGCGTGCGCGGAGCGCGCATCCGCCTCGATGACGAGGGTCAGCATGGCGATCGCCTCGGCCGCGTCTTGCGCGCGGCTCGCCAGGGGAACCGCCTGGCTCAGACAGTAATGGTGGTCGCGCACCTTGGAGAGCGCCAGTTTCACGTCGGCGAACGCCTCGGGGTCGCGCTTGAGCTTGCCCAGCACGTAGGCGCGCTCGCAGAGCGTGCCCGCGCCCTGGTAGAGCGCGATCGCCTCGTTGTACCGCCCGAGCGCCCCTTCAAGATCATCCTTGCGCTGCAGCTCGTTGCCGCGGTAAGCGGGCACGCGTGCTGCAAGCCGGTCCGCTGCCGCGGCGTCCTTGAGCTGCGCGCGCCCTTCCTTCACGAGCGCCTCCATCTCCCGGTAGCTGCCGCCCCAGCGCGGCTCCAGGCTGGTCATGTGCGCGAGCCGCAGTTCCACGCTCTGCGGCGCGAGCTTCAGCGCCTCCGCGTAGTGCTCCTGCTCGTCATCGCGGGACCCCGAGACCCGGGCAATGGACATCAGGGTCAGGCGGCTGACGTAGGGCTTCGGCGTCAGGGCCAGCGAACCCTCCAGGTCTGCCTGCGACTTGCCGAGGTAGAAGCGCATGGTGCGGATGTTCGCTTCCGGCGTCTTGGCGATAAATGCGGTGCCGCGCGCGTCCAGACCCTGGAAATAGTGGAAGCAGCCGCGCGCCGTGCGCGCCGCGTAGGACGCGGGCTGCACCCTGACCCAGTCGTCGAGCGCGGCCTCGGCGGTGCGCGGGACCCGGTCGAAGGCGAAATATGCCTGCTCCAGCGTCACGCTGCCGCCTGCCGCATCGCCTTCGAACGCGCCCTGCAGCGCGCCGAGCAGACGATCGAGCTCGTCGAATTTGCGCTGCTCGAGCAGCGTCACGATCTGCCGGTGCACCGGGTCCACCGCGGCGCGCTTGGGCTTGTCCGGCACCAGCCCCTCGGCAGGCGGCCGCAAGATTTCCGCCGCAGCTTGCGGCGCCGCGTCCTCGGCGGGAACCGGATCCGCCGCCCCTGAGCGCGCCAGGACTTCGCGCTCCTCGGTGGACGGATGCGAAGAGAGGAAACCCGGCACGAAGCGGCGCACGCGCCGGGGCGGCTCGATGCGGCCGAGCAGCGCCGTCAAGTGTCGCGGGTCGTAGCCGGCCTTGCGCATCGCGTCGATCGCGTAGCGGTCGGCCTCCCGCTCGCTGTCGCGCGAGTACTTCAACTGCAGCAGCACGGTGGGCGCCGCCGCCGCGAGCGACGTCGCCGAGGCGACGTCGCCCGTCACGGCGGCGATGATGAGCGCGGTGGCCGAGCTCTCGAGCAGGCGCCGCATGGTGTGACGGTAGCGCACGTGCCCGAGCTCGTGCGCCAGCACGCCCAGCACCTCCTGGTCGTTCTTCGCCTTGCCGACCAGCTCGTCAGTCATGACGATGATGCCCGAGGGCAGCGCAAGCGCGTTCGCCCCGATGACCGGGCTGGCGCGGAACTCGAGCCGGTAGCGGGCAGTTTCCCCCGCCGCGCTCGCCATGGCGGCCAACTTCTTGCCGAGCGACGCCTGGCGGGTCTTGGACAGCGTCGAGGGCTTGAAGATGTGCTCGTCCATGCTGCTCAGAGTCTCGCGCCCGAGCACCGATTCCGTCTCGACCGGGATACGCTCGGCGACGTGCTCGACCGCGGCCGGCACCACGCGCGCGACCAGCAGCCATACTGCCGCCGCCACCAGCGCGATCGCCGCCGCCGCATACGCCGGCCGCGACTCCCAGCGGTGGAGAATGCGTTCGTAACGCCGGACGCGGGTCATGCGGTCCACCGCGTCGTTGTCCTCGGTGACGCAGGCGCCGCCGCCCGGCAGGTACAGCCAGCGCGGCGTATTGGCGACGCGCAGCGACCGGCGCACGCGCCGCGCGTCGAACTGCTCGCTGACGTCGCGGCCCACCACCTTGAGCCGGCCGGCCGAGACGAACAGGCTCACCGCGTGCCGGCGCGAGGTCTTGCCGTCGAAGTAGGCCGCCTTCAGGACGCTCACAGTCGGAAGTCCAGATTGAAGATGTCGCCGAACTCCTGACCGGTGGCCCCGACGCGCACCAGCGCCGGGTTCGCCTCATGCTCGGGCTTGCCGTCCACTGTCATGGAGAAGCTCTCGAGTCGGTAGCGCAGCGTGCGCACGACAGCCCAGGGAATGAGCAGGCCCACGCTGGCCGCCGCGGCGAGGACGTTGCCGACGTAGATGCGCGCGAGCTTCCACCCGGACAGCGAGCTGCCAAAGCGCGTTCCCGGCCCGTACGCGGCGTTCCACAGCAGATTCGCCGTTCGCGCCTGAACGTACGCGTAGACCAACGCGTAGACCGCGTACATCAGCGCGACGGGCACGATGAACGCCGCCCAGGCGAACTCCTCGGGCAGCTCTAGCTTGGTCATGGCGTAGCCCATCAGGAAGACGAGCGGCGTGAAGAGGACGACCATCGCCAGGGCAGCGAGAAGGTAGGCGGCATAGAAGCTGCGCACACGGACGTCGCACGCAAACCGCGATTTTCCGAGCGCGTGGCGCGAGACGACGAAGGCCTTCTGCCGCGCCATGAACCAGGGATACGCGAGCCCCGCCGTGAGGACAACGAGGAGCGGCATGCCGATGTACACCCTCGCCGTCTCCCCCGGGGTTGCGGCAAAGTCGAAGCGCAGGCCACGGTAGGCCGAGTTGCGCGCATTGAAGGCGAGCGCGCGCACCACCAGCCACGGCAGCGCAACCAGGAACACCGCCCAGAATCCGTACGCGGACACCGGGTACAGCTGGGTACTGAAGGCATAGGTGACGAACAGGACGAAGGCGACAATGCGCCCCTTCAGGATGACCTTGGGACTGGCGAAATAGTCGAAGGAATCGCCGTCCAGCCGCGTGCAGCCGTAGAAGTAGCGCTTCTTGCGCACCTTGGCCCACGCCGAGTAGATGCCGAGCGTGATCAGGGTGAAGAACAGATTGACGATCCAGATGCGGAAATACTCGCGCGCCGAGCCGGTGAACTCGGGCCGGACGATGCGCTCACCGCCCGCGGCGGCGGGCTCCGCTGTTGACACGGGTCATGCCCCCCTGAAGGACTGACTTGCCCGGCATCGTACGCGAACGACCGCAAATCGGTTCATCGGGGGAACGGCCTCCCCTCTAAAATACGAACTCCACTTTTCCAGATCCTCATGACCCCCTTCTCCTGGAACAACCCCTACGCCTGGCCGCGCCGGCCCGTCCTGGCGAAGAACGTCGTCGCCACCTCGCAGCCGCTCGCCGCGCAGGCCGGGTTGCAGATGCTCGCCGCCGGCGGCAACGCGGTGGACGCGATTCTCGCCACCGCCATCACGCTGTCGCTCGTCGAGCCGGTGTCGAACGGCATCGGTTCGGACGCTTTCGCCATCGTCTGGGACGGCAAGGCGCTGCACGGCCTCAACGCCTCGGGCCGCTCGCCGGCGGCCTGGGCGCCCGAGTTCTTCAAGGACCAGAAGGCCATGACGCAGCGCGGCTGGAACTCGGTCACCGTGCCGGGCTGCGTTTCCGCCTGGGTCATGCTCTCGGAGAAGTTCGGCAAGCTGCCGTTCGAGAAGCTGTTCGAGGCGGCGATCCGCTACGGCAAGGAGGGCTTCCTCGTTTCGCCGACCATTGCCTCACAGTGGGCAAAACAGGTGCCGGAGCTCAAGGACCAGCCGGGATTCGCCGAGGCTTTCCTGCCCAACGGCCGCGCGCCGCAGCCGGGCACGCTGTTCCGCTTCCCGGACCACGCCGGAACGCTTGAAACCATCGCCAAGACCAAGGGCGAAGCGTTCTACAAGGGCCCGATCGCCGAGCGCCTGGCCGCCCACTCGAAGCAGCAGGGCGGCGTGCTGACGGCGGCGGACATGTCGGCGCACCAGTCCGACTGGATTGCGCCCCTGCAGATGGACTACCGCGGCTACACGCTGCACGAGCTGCCGCCGAACGGCCAAGGCATCGTCGCGCTGATCGCGCTCGGCCTGCTTGAGCACTTCGACCTGAAGAGCCACCCGGTCGACGGGCCCGACAGCCTGCACCTGCAGATTGAGGCGCAGAAGCTCGCTTTCGCCGACGCCTGGCGCTATGTGGCCGATCTCGACCACATGGTGGAGGTGAAGCCGCAGCAGCTGCTCGACGCCTGCTATCTCAAGGAACGCGCCAAGCTCATCGACCCGAAGAAGGCCCAGGACTTCGGCCCCGGCAAGCCGCCCAAGGGCGGCACCGTGTACCTCACCGCGGCCGACGCCTCGGGGATGATGGTGTCCTTCATCCAGTCGAACTACATGGGCTTCGGCTCGGGCGTGGTAGTGCCGGGCACCGGCATCTCGCTGCAGAACCGCGGCGGCACGTTCACGCTCAAGCCCGGCCACCCGAACTGCGTCGGGCCGAAAAAACGTCCCTACCAGACCATCATCCCGGGGTTCGTCACCAAGGACGGCAAGCCGGTGATGAGCTTCGGCGTCATGGGCGGCACCATGCAGCCGCAGGGCCACGCGCAGGTGATGGTGCGCATCGCCGACTACGGCCAGCACCCGCAAGCCGCCTGCGACGGACCGCGCTTCCGTTTCGTGCAGGGCATGGACGTGAGCGTGGAGGAAGGCAAGTTTGCGAGCGCCACGCTGGAAGAACTGCAGCGCCGCGGCCACAAGATCGTCAATGTCGACGACTACAACCAGTTCGGCAGCGCGCAGCTCATCTGGAAGACCGAGGGCGGCTACATCGCCGCCAGCGACCCGCGCCGCGACGGCCAGGCCGTGGGGTTCTAGCCATGCTGAAAATTTGGGGACGGACCAACTCGGTCAACGTGAAAAAGGCGCTGTGGTGCGCCGAAGAGCTCGGCCTCAAGTACGAGCGCATCGACGCCGGCATGGCGCATGGCGTGGTCAACACGCCCGAGTACCGCAAGATGAATCCGACCGGGCTCGTGCCGACCATCGACGACGACGGCTTTCAACTGTGGGAATCGCACACCATCGTCAGGTATCTCTGCGCCAAGCACAGCGCCGGCAAGTTCTGGCCGACGGACCTGAAGCAGCGCGCCGACGCCGAGCGCTGGATGGACTGGGCGTTCACCTTTCAGGGCGCGATGCGCAACGTCTTTTGGGGCCTGATCCGCACGCCGCCGGAACAACGCGACCACAAGGCGATCGCGGAAGGCTGCGCGAGGAGCGCGCAGCTTGTCGCCATGCTCGAGGGCGTCTTGGCGAACAAACCCTACGTTGCGGGCAGCGCTTTCACGATGGGCGACATCCCGATCGGCTGCGAGGTGCAGCGCTGGATGCGCGTGCCGATCGAGCGTGCCTCCTTTCCGAACGTCGAAGCGTGGTTCGGGCGGCTGCGCGAGCGACCGAATTTCGTCAGGATCGTCGACCAGCCCCTGACATGAGCAAGGTCGCGATCGTCACCGGCGCGGCGAGCGGCATCGGCCTCGCCTGCGCCGAGCGCCTTGCCGCCGATGGCATGCAGGTGGTGCTCGCCGACTTGAACGAGAAGGCGGGCGCGGAGCACGCCAAACGGGTGGGAGGCACGTTCGTCGCCGCCGATCTCACGACGCGCGAGGGCTGCCGCAACCTGGCGGAGCGGGCGCTGAAGGCGCATGGCACAGTGCACGTGCTCGTGAACAACGCCGGCTACCAGCATGTCTCGCCGATCGAGGATTTTCCCGAGGAGCAGTGGGAGCGCATGCTCGCGCTCATGCTCACGGCGCCGTTCCTGCTCACGCGCTACTGCTGGCCGTCGATGAAGAAGCAGAAGTGGGGCCGCGTTGTCAACATCGCCTCGATCCACGCGCTCGTCGCCTCGCCCTTCAAGGCAGGCTACGTCTCGGCCAAGCACGGCCTGATCGGCCTCACTCGCACCGCGGCGCTCGAAGGCGGCGAGCACGGCATCACCGTGAACGCCATCTGCCCGGCCTACGTGAGAACGCCGCTCGTCGACGCCCAGATCGCCGACCAGGCGAAGGCCAACAAGATGTCACCGGACGAGGTGATCGAGACGATCATGCTGGCGCCGGCGGCGGTGAAGCGCCTGATCGAGCCCGCCGAGGTAGCGGGGTTCGTTGCTTACCTGTGCGGCGACGCGGCGGGTACGATCACCGGGTCCGCACTGACCATGGACCTGGGCTGGACCGCCCGCTAGCCGGTTTTTGCTCCGCAGCATCGCCCCGTGCCGGGGAACATCGGCCCGGATCCGCGGTCACCCCTGAACGGACGCCCCATTCAAGGGCGCGTCAAGGAGGGGTGCATGAAACTGAACACCATGCGCTGCAAGGTTTGCCATGGGGAAATGGCGCTGCGCGCGCTCGATGCGATGGCCGGCGAAGAGCACGGCGTGCGCATGCGGATCGAGGGCATGCCGGCGATGCAGTGTCCGAAAGGCCACAAGCGCTTCGTCGCACCCGACTTCGCCGTAAAGCTGATGGATGCACTGCTCTCGCAGGACAAGCTCCTGCCGCTCGATGCCGCCGCGGAGAAGGGCATGCTGCGCAAGCGCTATTGCTGTCCCGGTTGCGGCGAGGAGCTCGCGGGCGGCGGCGACAGCAGCGTCGAGGCGATGCGCGTGCTGCAGCTGAACGGGCTCGAGGCGTTCGGCGTGCAGGTCGAGCTGCCGAAGTTGCGCTGTTCAGGTTGCGGCCGCGAAAGCGTGCCACCCGAGAAGGCCGTGACCGACGACCTGATGAAGGCCTCGGTGAACGCCTTTCGCGCAGCGGAGGTCGAGCCTACCTGAGCCGCGCCTCGCGCTCGGCGCGCGGCAGGCTCGCGAGCTCGCGCACGCGCGCATAGAAGCGCTCGAGATCGCCGCCGGCGTCGGCGAGCAGGCGCTCGAAGGCAGGCACCTTCTGCGTGTAGGTCGCAAACGAGGCGAGAACGGCATTGTTCGGCTCCGCCGACTCGAAGCCGCGCATGCGCACCAGCCACGGCCGCAGCGCTTCCAGCGACTCGCGCTTGCGGCGGCGCATCTCCTCGGCGCCAAGACGCGAGCGGTAAAGCGCCTGCAGCGTCTGGCGCGTCTGCGCTAGCAGCGCCTCGAATTCTCCCCGCCCGGACGGCAACGCTTCGCGCCCTGTCTCGCGCAGCCAGCGCCGCAACCCTTCGCGCTCGACCACGACGGCAAAGGATTCGTTGAACGCGGAATCGTCTTTCACGTATGCCACCTGGTGCGCGAGCTCATGAAACATGAGCCGCGCCAGCTCGGCGTCCGGGTAGTCGATGAACGTCGAGAGCAGCGGATCGTCGAACCAGCCGAGCGTGGAGTACGCCGGCACGCCGTAGACGAGGACGTCGTCGCCGGCGGCGCGCCGCTGCGCAGCGTGGCGCCGGGCGTTGCCGCGGTCGTAGTAGCCGCGGTAGGCGACGCAGCCCGCAACCGGGAAGCAGGACTGCACCGGCTCGAGCGAGAACTCCGGCGCGGCCACCACGTTCCACAGGGCGTAGGGCCGGCCGAGATCGGCGTAGCTGCGGTAGGCGCCGTTGTCCGGCAAGGCGAGCGCGCGCGTGGCGTAATCGCGGATGCCGCGCGCGGCGCGCAATCGCTCCTTCAGGACGGGCGCCACGTCCGGATCGGCGAGCACCTGCGCCAGCCGCCGTGCTTTCGCGCTGATGGCGAGCTGACCGCCCGCCGCCTGTCCGTAGTAGGCGAGCGTCTCGCAGCCGGCGAGCGCCGCCGCGCTAAGCAGAATGAGTAAAGCGCGCATGCCTGAGAAACACCACCACCTGCGCGGCGACCCGCGCGGACAGCAGCATCGCGCTGTGGCCGACGCGCAGCACGACGCGCTCGCGCATCCCCTCGACCTCGGTTTCTTCCAGCCGCACGACGCCGTCGTTCGCACCCGGCAGGGCGCCGAACAGGCGCCCCAGCCCCAGGGGCAGAGTCCCGGCGATCACGCCGAGCGGCTCGGGCCGCATCCAGTGCGCGGCCCGCCCCTCCGTCCACAGCGGCTGCGTCGCCCCGAGAAACCACTTGCCCCAGCCGAGGCGCGCGAGGCGCCGGCCGGCGAAATTGCCGCGCACCGGCGTGCCGAGGAGCACGGCGCGTCCTGCCTGCACGTCGCGGTGCCGCTGCAGCGACTCGAGCAGCACGAGCCCACCCAGGCTATGTCCGACAAAATGCGCCGGACCGATGTCACGCGCAAAGCGCGCCAGCCGCTCGGCGTGCGCGTGCAGCGGTCGCGCGCGGCCGAAGTAGGAAAACAGGTGACAGCGGAATCCCGCCGCCGACAGCCGCGCGGCGAGCGGCGCCATCACCGCCGCCGGCACCCACAGGCCATGCACGAGGATGACGTCGCGCAGCGCTTTCATGCCGGCTGCCGCAACAAAAGGCGCGCACCGACGAGCAATCCCGGCACCCCGAGCAGCGCGTAGGCCAGCGCATAGCCGCCGCCGAGTGCCAGCACGAGGTTGAACAGCAGCGGCGTCACCACCACGCCGAGAAAGGTGAAGAACAGGCAGCCGCCGGTTGCCTGGCTCACCTGCCCTTGCGGCGCCACGCGCGCCACCTCGGCGAGGTAGACGCCGTTCCAGCCCACGGCGGTGGCGCCGAACACCGAGGCGAAGGTAACCAGCAGCCAGCCCGGCCAGGCGGGCCCGGCGGCGAGCGTCGCCATGGCCGAGACGCCCATCCCGAGGCCGAGCAGTCCGAGCATCGTGCGCCGCGCGAGCGCGCGGTCGGCGAGCGCGCCCCAGACGATGCGGCCGATGACGCTCGCCACCTGCGACACCGCCATGACGGCGCCGGCGAGCACCAGCGACAGGGCAAAGGCGTCGACCAGAAAGGTCACCAGGTACGTGACCAGCGTGATCTGCACGCCGGCGTAGACGAACGAGGTCACCGCCATTTCGCGCAGGCGCGAGTTGCCCGCCACGAGCTTCACCGGCGCAAACGCCGCGCGCACCGACACCGGCGCCGCGGGATTCAAGTTGACGTCGTAACGCGCGCGCGTCGGCGCGATCAGCACGGCGAGCAGGAGGCACCCGACGCCGATGGCGATTGCGCTCTGCTGCCAGCCCAAGCTGAGCACGAGCGCCGGCACCAGCGCGCCCGCGAGCACGCCGCCCGCCGGCACGCCGGTCTGCTTGAGCGAGAAGATGAGCGAGAACATGGCAGGCGGCGCCGAGCGCACGAGGATGATCGAGCTCGCCGGCGTGGTCGGTCCGTAGCCCAGACCGAGGACAAACGCGCCCGCGAGCACCAGGGGCGTCCAGCCCGAGGCCGCGAGCGCGAGGCCCGCGAGGCACAGGGCGAGCCCCGCCTGGCTGACGCGGATCGGCCCGAAGCGCGCCACCCAGCCGCCGGCAGCCGCCGAGCCGATCATGCTGCCGACGTAGGCGACGGCGATGAAATAGCCGACGGCGGACGCCGCCACGCCCAGGTCCGGCCCGGCCACCGGCGCCATCACGGGGGCGCTGTACAGGGCCAACGCGACCAGGGTCTGGATCGCGAGCGTGACGGCGAGCGGAAGGAGGAGGCCGCCCAGAAAGCTCAGCCGCCCTTGGCGGCAATTTCGCGCGCGGTATCGAGCAGCGCCTGCGCGCGGTACGCAACCGGGTAGTCCACCATCTGCCCGTCCACCTCGACGGCGGCCGCGCCCCCGGCCTCCGCCTGCTTGAACGCGGCGACGATGCGCTCGGCGCGCGCCACCTCCTGCGCTTCGGGCGTGAAGGCCGCGTTCGCGACGGGCACCTGGTCGGGATGCACGCATAGCCGCCCCTGGAAGCCGCCGCGGCGGCTCCTCTCCAGGGCGCGCCGGAAGCCGTCCATGTCGCGCAGATGGAACCAGGGACTGTCGAGCGGCGCTTCCACGCCCGCGGCGCGCGAGGCGAGCACGATGCGCGCGCGCGCCTCCGCGAGCTCGGGTTCCTCGTGCGACGGAACGATCCCCATCTCCAGGCAGAAGTCGGCCGCGCCGAAGGCGACGCGCTTCACGCGCCAGGGCGCAGGGTAGGGCCGCAGGCTCCTCGCCTGCAGGATGCGGTCGATGCGCGCCACCCCGGCTGCGGTCTCCACCTGCGGCACCAGGTCGAGCGTGCCCTCGGCGATACCCTGCTCGCGCTCGAGCGCCGCGAGCAGCCAGTCGACGGCGTGCAGGTCGGCCGCGCTTTCCACCTTCGGCAGGAATACGCCATCGACGCCGGGGTGGACCGTTTCCACCAGGTCGCGGTAGCAATACGTCGTTGACGGCGCATTCACGCGCACGTAACCGCGGCAGCGGCGCGGCCGCTTGAGCGCCTCGGCGACCGGCTTGCGCGTGGCCGCCTTGCCGGCGCTCGCCACCGCGTCCTCCAGATCGAGGATCACGGCATCGGCGCCGAGACCGAGCGCCTTTTCCACGCGCCGCGCGTGATTGCCGGGCGCGAACAGGAACGTCCTATTGAGGGGCATGCACCTGCCTTTGGTCCCAGCGCGGATAGGGAAGCCGCAATTGTGCCGTAGCGAGCGATTGCGGCCATACGATTTCGGCGCGCCCGCGCTGGATCTGCACCACC
>JAOTWE010000069.1 GCA_029863065.1 Betaproteobacteria bacterium | reverse complement strand
TCTCTCGGATCACGGTCTTGATCGACTCGCCCATCGATCCCAGGTGTACCGGCATGTGCGGCGCGTTGGCGATCAGGCTGCCGTCGGCGTCGAACAGCGCGCAGGAAAAGTCCAGCCGTTCCTTGATGTTCACCGAGTAGGCCGTGTTCTGCAGCCTGAGGCCCATCTGCTCGGCGATCGACATGTACAGATTGTTGAAAATCTCCAGCATCACCGGATCGGCCTCGGTGCCGATCGCCACGCGCTTGTCGCGCGGTACGACGCGCTCGAGCACCAGGTGATCGAGCTTCGTCACCTCGGCGCGCCAGCCGGGCTCGAGCACCGTGGTGGCGTTCGCCTCGGCGATGATGGCGGGGCCGGCGACCTGAGCGCCAGGGGACAGGTTGTCGCGGCGATAGAGTGGCGTCTCGTGCCACTTACCCTCGGTAAACATGCGTACCACCGCATCGGGTTTTTTCTCGATCGCCCGTTTTCCGCCTTTGGAAAAGGGGCGAAAGCTTTCTCCGGCAGACAGTGCTTCCACGGAGACCGCTTCGACGATGAGGGCCTTGCCCGGCATCAGGAAGGAAAACTGTTTCCGATACGCCACCTCGAAAGCGGCCGTCATGTCGCCGACAGTGCCGAACGGAACGATCAGCGCCGTATCCGTCCCGTCGTATTTCAAATGCACACGCCGCAGCATCTTGACGCGTCCGCGCTCGACGCCCTGCAGCACGAGCTCTTCGGTGGCAGCTTGCGCAAGCGCCTCGAGCTCGGCTTCCAGGGCGGCGGAACCGAGGTTCGCTTCGATCGCTTTCTCCTTCATCTCCACCTGGTCGGCGAGCCCCATGCCGTAGGCCGAGAGCACGCCGGCGAGCGGGTGGATGAACACCCGCGTCATGGCGAGCGCGTCGGCCACCAGGCACGCGTGCTGCCCCGCGGCGCCGCCGAAGCAGCAAAGGGTGTACTCGGTGACGTCGTGCCCACGCTGCACCGAGATGTGCTTGATGGCGTTGGCCATGTTGCCCACGGCGATCTGGATGAAGCCCTCGGCCACCTGCTCGGGCGATCGCCCGTCGCCGATGGTCTGCGCCAACCCGGCGAACTTCTCCTTCACCACGGCGGCGTCGAGCGCCTGAGCGCCGTCGCCGCCGAAGACGCGCGGGAAATAATCGGGCTGGATCTTGCCGAGCATGACGTTGGCGTCGGTCACCGCCAGCGGCCCGCCGCGCCGGTAGCTCGCCGGCCCGGGATTGGCGCCCGCCGAGTCCGGCCCGACGCGGTAGCGCGCGCCGTCGAAATGCAGGATCGAGCCGCCGCCGGCAGCCACCGTATGGATGCTCATCATCGGCGCACGCATCCGCACGCCCGCCACCTGCGTCTCGAACTCGCGCTCGAATTCGCCCGCGTAGTGCGACACGTCGGTGGAGGTGCCCCCCATGTCGAAGCCGATGATCTTGTCGAAGCCGGCGGCCAGCGACGTGCGCACCGCGCCGACGATGCCGCCCGCGGGGCCCGAGAGGATCGAGTCCTTGCCGTGGAAGCGCCGCGCGTCGGTCAGGCCGCCGTTCGACTGCATGAACAGCAGCCGTACGCCTTCCAGCTCGGCGGCGACCCGTTCCACGTAGCGGCGCAGAATCGGCGACAGGTAGGCGTCGACCACGGTGGTATCGCCGCGGCCGATGAGCTTCATGAGCGGACTGGTGAGGTGCGAAACGGAGATCTGAGTAAATCCGACCTCTTTCGCGAGCGCGGCGACGCGCGCTTCATGATGTGTGTACCGATACCCATGCATGAAGACGATGGCGATGGACCGGAACCCCGCCGCAAAGCTTTTCTCGAGATCGGCGCGCGCGAGCGCCTCGTCCAGCGCTAGCAGGACCTCGCCGCGCGCGCCGATCCGCTCCCGGACTTCGACCACGTCCGCATACAGCAACTCCGGCAGGACAATGTTTCGCTCAAAAATTTTCGGCCTGTTTTGATAGGCAATGCGAAGCGCATCACGAAATCCCTGGGTAATGAACAGGACTGTTCGATCCCCCTTCCTCTCCAGCAAAGCATTGGTCGCCACCGTCGTCCCCATCTTTACCGCCTCGATCTTCTCCACGGGGATGGGTTTGCCCGCCGGCACCTCGAGCAGCTCGCGGATGCCCGCCAGCGCGGCATCGCGGTAGCGCTCAGGATTCTCCGACAGCAGCTTGTGGGCGATGAGCGAGCCGTCGGGCCGCCGCGCGACGACGTCGGTGAACGTGCCGCCGCGGTCGATCCAGAACTGCCACCTCATCGGCCGAACCTCGCCGCCGCGTAGGGCGCCGGATCGACGAATGGCGTCTCGCCGGTCACCATCTCCGCCATCAGGCGACCGGTGACCGCGGCGAGCGTCAGGCCGTGGTGCGCGTGGCCGAAGGCGAACCACAGGTTCGCGTGCCGCGGCGCCGGCCCGATCACCGGCAGCATGTCCGGCGTGCATGGCCGCGCGCCCATCCACGGTTCGTTGTCCAGCCGCTCGGCGAGCGGGAACAGCTCGCGCGCGATGGGCTCGGCGCGTCCGAGCTGCACCGGTGTGCGCGGGGCATCGCGCAGCGCGAACTCGGCGCCGGTGGTGAGGCGGATGCCGCGGTGCATCGGCCCCATGAAGTAGCCGCGCTCGACGTCGAGGATCGGGTGGTTGAGCTGCGCTTCGCCGGCCGCGCGGTAGTGCATGTGGTAGCCGCGCTTGACCGCCAGCGGCAGGTGGTAGCCGAGCGCGCGCGTGAGCACGTCGGCCCACGGTCCGAGCGCCACGACCGCGCCGCCCGCGGCAAGCGGGCCCTTGGCCGTGCGCAGCTTCCAGCCCGTGCCGTCCGCCTCGAGCGTGGCGGCGTTGCCCTGGACGAACTCGCCGCCCAGTTCGCTGAAGCGCTTCAGGTAGGCCTCGGCCAGGGCGTGCGGATCCTCGACCCGGACGGGCTCGGTCCAGTGCACGGCACCGGCGAGCACCGGCGCAAGGTAGGGCTCCGCCTCCTGCAGCGCGTGCGCGTCGAGCAGCCGGTGCTCGATGCCGAATTCGCTCTTCCAGCGCTCGGCTTCGCGAAAGCGCCGGTCGCGCTCGCGCGCCGTGCGAAACACCTTCAACCAGCCGCCGCGGCGCACCAGGTCCTGCGCGCCGCACTCGGCGATGAGCGCATCGTGCTCGCTCACGCAGTGCTCGATCAGCTTCGCGTAGACGCGCGCGACCGCCGCGTGGCGCGCCGGGCGCGAGTGGTGCCAGTACTGCCACAGGAACGGCGCCAGCGTCGGCAGCGCCGAGAGGTGGTAGTGGGCGTCGATGGTGCGGTTCAAGGCGTAGCGCGCCAGCGCGCCGAAATCGTGCGGGAAGCCGTACGGATAGACGCCTTCGCGCTGGATCAGGCCGGCGTTGCCGAAAGAGGTTTCTTCGGCGGCGCCGCGCCGCTCGAGGAGCGCCACCGCGCGGCCGCGCTTCTGCAGGTGCAGTGCGACGCAGATGCCGATGATGCCCGCGCCGAGCACAACGATGTCCTTTCGTGCCATTACAATCGCATCCTAACTTGGATCGCATTGACACAGCAGTCATCGGCGCCGGGCTCGTCGGCCTGGCGGTGGCGCGCGCGCTGGCGCTTGCCGGGCGCGAGGTGGTGATCCTCGAGGCCGAAGACGCCATCGGCATGCACACCAGCTCGCGCAATTCCGAGGTGATCCACGCCGGTATCTACTACCCGCCGGGGTCGCTCAAGGCGCGCACCTGCGTCGCCGGCCGCGAGCGCCTGTACGCCTATTGCGCCGAGCGCGGCGTGCCGCACCGGCGCTGCGGCAAACTGATCGCCGCCGCCGACGCGGCGCAACTTCCCGAGCTCGAGGCGATCCTCGCCAGAGCCCATGCCAACGGCGTCGCCGACGTGACCCGCATCGGCGCCGCCGCGGCGCGCGCCATGGAACCCGAATTGTCGTGCGTCGACGCGCTCTATTCGCCGGCCACCGGGATCATCGACAGCCATGCGCTGATGCTCGCCTACCTGGGCGACGCCGAAAATGCCGGCGCCGTGCTGGCGCTGAAAAGCCCGTTGGAGCACGCGCGCGCGCAGCCGCAGGGGATCGAGTTGCACGTCGCCGGCGCGGAGCCATTGCTCGCCCGCGGCGTCGTCAACTGCGCCGGCCTGCGCGCGCCGAGCCTCGCGCGGCGCATCGACGGCTATCGGGCCGAGCACGCGCCGCGCGAGCTCTACGCCAAGGGCAACTACTACACGCTCGCGCGCCGCGCGCCCTTCACGCACCTCGTCTACCCGGTGCCGGAGCCCGGCGGCCTGGGCGTGCACGTCACGCTCGATCTCGCCGGGCGGGCGCGCTTCGGCCCGGACGTGGAATGGGTGAACGCCATCGACTACCGCGTCGATCCGCGGCGCGCCGAGCGTTTCTACGCCGCCATCCGGCGCTACTGGCCCGGGCTGCCCGACGGTGCCCTCGAGCCGGGCTACGCCGGCATCCGCCCGAAGATCTCCGGCCGCGGCGAGCCGGCAGCGGATTTCGTCGTGCAGGGCCCGCGCGCGCACGGTGTGCCAGGCCTGGTGAACCTGTTCGGCATCGAGTCGCCCGGATTGACAGCGTCGCTGGCGTTGGCCGATGATGCGGCAACGCTTCTTTCTGCATGAAACTTCCCGGAGGTCATATGAAATTCAGGCTCGTGGCAGCATTTGCCGCGTCGGTATTGGCCAGCACGGCACAGGCGCAAACCAAGTGGGACATGCCCACGCCCTACTCGGACGGCGAGTTCCACACGCGCAACGTCGTCCTGTTTACCGAGGACGTCGCCAAGCGCACCAACGGCGCGCTCGAAATCAAGGTGCACGCCTCGGGCTCGCTCATCAAGCACCCCGACATCCTGCGCGCAGTATCCACCGGCCAGGTGAACATCGCCGAGTTCCTGCTCGGCCAGTTCGGCAACGAGGACCCGGTGTTCGCCGCCGACAACCTGCCCTTCGTCGCCGCGGGCTACGACAGCGCCTGGAAGTTCTACCAGGCGCAGAAGCCGCTGCTGACGAAGAAGCTGGCTGGGCGCGGCCTTACGCTGCTCTTTTCCGTGCCGTGGCCAGGCCAGGGCATCTACACCAAGGAGCCGCTGAAGTCGGTCGACGACCTCAAGGGCACCAAGTTCCGCACCTACTCGCCGCTCACGGCGCGGCTTGCCGAGCTGCTCGGCGCCAGCCCGACGGTGATCCAGGTGCCGGAGATTCCGCAGATGTTCGCCACCGGCGCGGTGCAGGCGATGATCACCTCGTCGGCCACCGGCACCTCGACCAAGGCCTGGGAGTTCGTCAAGAATTACTACAAGACGAGCGCCTTCCACCCGAAAAACGCCGTCGTGGTGAACACGCGCGCCTTCAAGCGCCTGCCGAAGTCGCAGCAGGAGGCGGTGCTGGCCGCGGCCAATACCGCGGAGCCGCGCGGCTGGGCGATGTCCAAGCAGCGCGAGAAGGACGGCGACGAGACCCTCGCCAGGAACGGCATGACGCTGCACGAGCCGAGCCCCGCCATGAAGGCCGCGTTCACCAAGGTCGGCGCGCAGATGGCCAGGGAGTGGGAAGAGAAGGCCGGCGCCGACGGCCAGGCGATCATGAAGGCCTACAAGAAGAAGTAATTTGAGGCGGTTCCTCGACCGCCTCTACGCCGCGAGCGGGGTGCTCGCGGCGGCCTGCCTGGCGAGCATCGCCGTGATGATGCTCGCGCAGGCCGCCATGCGCGAAGTGGGGCTGCTGTTGCGCGGCGCCGACGACATCGTCGGCTGGCTGTGCGCGGCGAGCGCCTTTCTCGCCCTCGGCTATACCTTTCGCCACGGCGAGCTGGTGCGGGTCGGGCTGCTGATCGACCGCCTGGCGCCCGCCGCGCGCCGCCGAGCCGAGCTCGGCGCGCTTGGCCTGGGCGTCCTCGTCGCCGGCTACATCCTGTGGGCATCGGCGAACTTCGTCTACGAAAGCTGGCAGTTCGAGGAAGTGGCGCAGGGCCTGATCCAGATCCCGATCTGGATTCCGCAGATGAGCTTCGTCGCCGGCGCGCTCGTCTTCTTCATCGCCCTGCTGGACGAATTCGTGGTGCTGGCCGCGGGTGGCACGCCTGCGTACCGGTGCGCCGAGGAAACGCATCGCGCGCACCCCGAAGCGGCCGAGGCGCCCTGATGGGCACGCTGACCGTCGCCGCCATCCTGCTCGCCGCCCTGCTGGTGCTGCTCGCCGGCGGCCTGTGGATCGCGATGGCCATGAGCGTCGTTGCCTGGGTCGGACTGCAGTTTTTCACCACCAGCCCGCCCGACGTCAACCTGTTCCAGGCCTACTGGGGCTCGAGCGCTTCGTGGACGCTCGCCGCACTGCCGATGTTCGTGTGGATGGGCGAGATCCTGTTCCGCACGCGGCTGTCGGAAGAGATGTTCAAGGGCCTCTCGCCCTGGCTCGGCTGGCTCCCCGGGCGCCTCATGCACGTCAACATCTTCGGCTGCGCCATCTTCGCCGCGGTGTGCGGCTCCTCGGCGGCGACCGTGGCCACCATCGGCAAGGTGGCGCTGCCCGAGCTCGCCAAGCGCGGCTACGACGAGAAGACGAGCGTGGGGTCGCTCTGCGGCGCCGGCACGCTGGGGCTGCTGATTCCGCCGTCGATCATCATGATCGTGTACGCGGTGGCGGCCGAGGTGTCGATCCTGAAGATGTTCCTCGCCGGGGTCCTCCCCGGCGCGCTGCTGGTGACGCTGTTTTCGGGCTACATCGTCGCTTGGGCGCTGCTCAATCCCGGCAAGACGCCGTCGAACGTGGAGAAGATGAGCTTCGGCGAGCGCGTGCGCCGCGCGAAGAACCTGATTCCCTGCCTGGTGCTCATCTTTTTCATCATGGGCGTGATGTTCACCGGGCTCGCCACGGCCACCGAGGCAGCGGCCTTCGGCGTGCTGGGTGCGCTGGCGATCGCCTGGTGGAGCGGCTCGCTCACGCGCGCGAGCTTCGCCACCAGCCTGATGGGCGCGACGCGCCTGTCGTGCATGATCCTCTTCATCCTCGCCGGCGCGTCGATGCTGTCTTCGTGCATGGCCTTCACCGGAATCCCGCGCGCGCTCGCCGAGTGGGTGGCCGCGTCGCACTTCAGTCCCTACGCGCTGATCGCCGTGCTGGCCCTCATCTACCTGCTGCTCGGCATGGCGATCGACGGCATCTCCATGATCGTGCTCACCACCTCGATCGTGCTGCCGATGATCGAGGCGGCGGGCTTCGATCTCATCTGGTTCGGCATCTTCGTCGTCATCCTGGTGGAGATCGCGCAGATCACGCCGCCGGTGGGCTTCAACCTGTTCGTGCTGCAGACCATGGCCAAGCGCGAGGCGAATTACGTCGCGCGCGCCGCGGTGCCGTTCTTCTTCATGATGCTGCTCGCCATCGCGGTCGTCACCGCGTTCCCGGGGATCGCCACTTGGCTGCCCGATGCCATCCTCGGCGTGACGAAGAAGTAGGACAATAGGGTCTGCATGTCCGAGCCCATCTACCTGACCCGCGAGATCCGCCGCATCGAAGAGGCGGCGAAGGATATCCCGCTAATGGAACGCGCGGGCGCGGCCGCAGCGGAGCTCGCGGCGCACCTATGCGCCGACACGGCGAAGGACGTGCTGGTGCTCGCCGGCCCCGGCAACAACGGCGGCGACGCGAAAATCGTCGCCGTGCGCCTGCGCCAGCAGTTCTTCCGAGTGACGCTCGCCGGCGCGGCGGAGGCCGCCACGCTGCCGATGCAGCAGAACTGGGGGCTGATCGTCGACGGCCTGTTCGGCATCGGCCTGGCGCGCCCGGTGGAGGGCGAATACGCGCGGCTCGTCGATTACGCGAACGCCCAGAGCTGCCCGGTGCTCGCCCTCGACATCCCGAGCGGCCTCGCCTCCGACACGGGTTGCGTGCTCGGCCGCGCGGTGCGCGCCACGCACACGATCACCTTCATCGCCCTGAAACCGGGGCTCCTGACACTCGACGGGCCCGATTACTGCGGCGAGATTTCGGTCGCCGACCTGGCGCTCGACCTGAAGAAACTCGCGCGGCCGATGGCGTGGAAAGCGGGCCCGGACCTCTTCGCCGAGGTGCTCAGGCCGCGCCCGCGCAATTTCCACAAAGGCACGGCCGGTTCGCTCGCCATCCTGGGCGGCGCCTCCGGCATGACGGGTGCGGCGCTGCTCGCCGGACGCGCGGCGCTCAAGCTCGGCGCCGGTCGCGTCTACGTCGGCATGCTCGAGGAGACGTCGATCGATCCGGGCGCCCCGGAGCTGATGCTGCGACATCCCGACGATGCCCTCGGCCAGGATCTCGACGCCCTCGTGATCGGCCCCGGGCTAGGCCAGAGCGGGCGCGCCGAGGCGCTCGTCGGCGCGGTGCTGGCAAGCGACATGCCGTGCGTGCTCGACGCCGACGCGCTCAACCTCATGGCCGACAACAAGGACCTGCGCGCGGCCTGCGCCAAGCGCCGTTCGGACACGCTGGTCACTCCGCATCCGGGCGAGGCGGCGCGCCTGCTCGGCACAAGCATCCCCGAGGTGCAAAGCGACCGTCTTGCCGCGGCGCAACGCGTGGCGCACGAGTTGAACGCGCACGTCGTGCTGAAGGGCAACGGCAGCGTGCTCGTGGCGCGCGACGGCCACTGGTTCATCAACACGTCCGGCAATCCGGGAATGGCCTCTGCGGGCATGGGCGACGTGCTCTCCGGGATCCTCGGCTCGCTCCTTGCGCAGAAGCTTTCGGGCGAGGCGTCGCTGGTGCTCGGCGTGCATTTGCATGGCGCCGCCGCCGATGCGGCGGGCCACGGCATTGGCCTCACCGCCTCCGAGCTGATCGAGCCGGCGCGCCGGCTGTGGAACAACTGGCTAACCAAATAGGGACAGACCTCATTTTTCTCATTTGCAAATGAGAAAAATGAGGTCTGTCCCCTTTTAGTCGCAGCGGTAGAACGCCTGCCGCTGCTGGAAGCTGATGGCGTCGAGGTCCTCGGGGTGGCGCGCCCGGCCACGGCTGTCGATGAGCCGCGCCTCGAGCACCGCCAGGCGCTTTTCCAGGCGCGCGGTCTCCGGGTCGGCATTGATTTCTTCGAAACGCGCGCGCATCTGCTTCAGGTCGGCGTCGCGCCGCTCGACCTCGGCGAGGACGATGGCGCGGCGCAACTGGCGCTTTTCGCACTGCACCGGCTCGAGCTTGGCCGAGATGTCGATGAACTCCTGCGCCGCGGGCGTGAGCGCAAGCGCCGCGCACGGCCACAGCAGCACGGGCAGCCAGCGCCTCACGCCACAGGGGAATTGGTTGTCGATCAGGACTTCAGGCGTTTGACGACGTCGTAGATCTCGCTGGCGTGGCCGCGCGGGCTGACGCCGTAGTGCACGTGCCGCAGCACGCCGCTCTTGTCAATGACGAAGGTCGAGCGCACCAGGCACTCGCGGCGCACGCCGTCGGTTTCCTTTTCCTGCAGCACGCCGTAACTGCGGCATACCTCGCCCTCAGGATCCGACAGCAGGCCGATCGACACGCCGTGCTTGTCGCGGAACACGGCGTGCGACAGGCAGTCGTCGCGCGACACGCCGAGGATCACGCAGTCGTGCTTGACGAACTGGTCCTCGTGGTCGGAGAACTCCGCGGCCTCGAGAATGCATCCAGGCGTGCCGTCGCGCGGGTAGAAATACAGCACCACGTGCTTGTGGCCCTTGAACTCCGACAGGCTCACCGCCTGCATGTCGGCGTCCGGCAGCGTGAAGATTGGTGCGGTTTGTCCCGTTTGCAGCATGGCTCGATTCGATGCGGCCGATTCTAATGCACATCGAATGCAGCATGGCAAGCATGCGCCGCACGGTGTCGTGATTCAGCCACATATAATCCGCCGATGAAACTTCGCGTGCTGGGCGGTCTGAGCGCGCAGCAATTCCTGCGCCGCTACTGGCAGAAACGGCCGCTTCTGGTGCGCGGCGCGCTGCCGGGATTCCGCGGCGCGGCGACGCGGGCGCAGCTGGCTGCGCTCGCCGCGCGGCCCGATGTCGAGTCGCGCCTGGTGCGGCGACGCGGCGGGCGCTGGAACGTGGTGCAAGGTCCACTCGCCTGCACCAGGCTGCAGCGCAATTCGACCCTGCTGGTGAGCGGGGTCAACCTGCACCTCGCCGCCGCCGACCGGCTGCTGCGCGGCTTCGGCTTCCTGCCGCAGGCGCGCCTCGACGATGTCATGGTGAGCTGGGCGGCGCCGGGCGGCGGCGTCGGGCCGCACTTCGACTCCTACGACGTGTTCCTGCTGCAGGGCGCCGGGCGGCGCGTCTGGCGTCTGGAGCGCCCGCGTGCCTTCCGCATGGTCGAAGGCACGCCGCTCAAGCTGATTGCGGACTTCAAACCCGACGAGGAGGTGCTGGCAGAGCCGGGAGACTTGCTGTATCTGCCGCCGGACTGGGGGCATGACGGCGTGGCGCTCGAGGAGTGCCTCACCTGCTCCATCGGCCTGCGCGCACCTCAGGGCCAAGAGCTGGCCGCCGCCTTCCTCGATTACCTGCACGAGCGCGGCCTGCCGCGCGAGCGCTATCGCGACCCGGATCTCGGCGCCGCGCGCCGCGGCGCCGAGATCCCGCGGCGCTTGGCGGCGCACGCGGCGGCCGTCCTCGGCCGAATCCGCTGGTCGCGCGGCGACACGGAGGATTTCCTCGGCCGCTACCTGAGCGCACCCAAGCCCAACGTCGTCTTCCGGCACCCGCGACGCGCCCTGGGGCGCGCCGCCTTCGCGCGCCGTCTGCGGCGCGCCGCCGTGGTGCTCGATCCGCGCACGCAGATGCTGACCCTCGGCACGCGCTGCTTCATCAACGGCGAGACGCTCGCGGCGACGCCCGCGCTGCGCGCGCTCGCCGACCGGCGCCGCGCGCTGCTGCCGGCGGCGCTTGCCGATTTCGCCTACGGCTGGTATTTGTCGGGGTACTTGCATCTGGAACTCGCGTGATGAACGAGACGGCCCCGCAGACCGAATACCAGCCGTTCGACGGTGAGGCCGAATTCCAGCAGGCGGTGGAGCGGCTGCTGGCCGCGCCGGGCCGCGAGCTGCGCATCTTCGACCCGAACCTGCAGGCGCTGCGGCTGAACGACCCGGCGCGCATCGAGCGCCTCAAGTCGTTTCTGCTGGAAAGCCGCACACGCCGCATCTTCATCGCGCTGCACGACCCGGACCACGTGACTCGCGAGTGCCCGCGCATGATGTCGCTGCTCGCGCGCTTCGCGCACGCCATCCAGGTCAACCGCACGCACGAGGAGATCCGCGGCATCCAGGACAGCTTCCTGGTGCTCGACCAGATCCACTACCTGCGCCGGCCGGTGGCGCAGTTCTACCGCGGCGCGCTCGGCCTGCACGACGAGGCCGAAGCGCTCGCCATGCGCGGGCGCTTTCAGGAAATCTGGGCGGCGTCCTTTCCGAGCGTCTCCAGCACCACGCTTGGGCTGTAGGGTGGGCCACTGGCCCACCCTACGCGAGATCGCGCCAGCCGAAGCCTTCGTCCTGGGTGGCGACGCCCACCCAGTCGTCCGCGCAGCCCAGCACGCCCGCCAGCGCCGTGCGCGCGAGCGCCGCGTTGTTGTTCTGCTGCGAAAGGTGCGCGGCGATGACGTGCTTCAGCCGCGAGCAATCGAGCGCCGCGAGCAGCCGCCCGGCGGCAGCGTTGTCGAGGTGGCCGAAAGGCCCGCCAATGCGCTCCTTCAGCCATTTCGGGTACTCGCCGCCCCACAGCAGGTCCAGATCGTGATTCGTCTCCAGCACCAGCGCGTCGCATGCCGAGAGCATCGCTTCGACGTGCGCGGTCGAGGTGCCGAGATCGGTGAGCACGCCCAGCCGCCACGCGCCGTCGCCGAGCACGAACTGCACCGGCTCGCGCGCATCGTGCGGTACGGTGAACGGCTCCACCCGGATGTCGCCGACGGCGAACGGCTCGCGGCCCTCGATCAGGCGCAGCTCGACGCCTTCCGCCGACTTGCCACCATCTTCCTGCGCGCGCCGCGTGCCGTGCGTCAGGTACACCGGCAGCGCGTGCTGCGCGGCGAACGGATAGGCGTGGCCGACGTGGTCGTCGTGCTCGTGTGTCACGAGGATCGCGCAGAGGTCGCCGGGCGCGAGCCCGAGGCGCGCGAGGCGCTTTGCCGTTTCGCGCGGCGACAGGCCGCAATCGATCAGTACGCGGCTGGCGCCCGCCTCGGCGACCAGGCAGTTGCCCTTGCTGCCGCTGGCGAGCGACGCGAAGCGCACTACTTCAGTTGCTCGTGCAGCAGGGCGAGGATGCGGCTTGCGGTCGGCGAACTCTCGGCGGCGCCGTTCTTGTCGAGGACCTGCACGCGGCTCGACTCGTCGGCG
>JAOTWE010000308.1 GCA_029863065.1 Betaproteobacteria bacterium | reverse complement strand
GCAGCAGCGCCGGGAACGCCCGCGAGTCGCTTCGGCGATCGACCTTGACCGTGCGGCTTTCCGGCAGGTAGCAGCGGATTTCGTCGCGCGTGCGCAGGATCTCGCGCGGTGTGCCATCCAGCACCTCCAGCTTATCCGTGCCCCCGGCGGCGCCCGCCAGATGGGCAATGCGCGATGTCTCGGTGCGATCGCCCTGCTGATAGACGAAAGTACCCGTGTACGAAATTCTTTCCGTCGCCTCGTAGATCTTGCGCAGCCAGTCGAGCGCCTCGGGCGCGGCCTGCGCCTGTGCCCACCCGGCGACCGTGCACAGCAGCAGGGCGCCGAGGGTCCGACTCACGGTTTAGCCGGGGCCGATTCGGCGGACACCGAGCGCACGTAGGGCGCCATGCCCTGAAGCGAATTGCGCGGCGAGAAGGCCTGATGCGCGATGAGATAATCGCGCGTGGCCACCGTCATCGGCAAGCGGGTCGGCGCCGCTTTCTCGACGACGCGCGTCGCAACCACTGGCGTTGCCCGCGTAGCCTGCAGCGCCTGTGCGACCGGTGGCTGCAGCGGAGCAACCTTTTGCTGCGGGGCGAATGCGATCCAGCCGACGAGCGCCACTGCCGCTATGCTCGCCGCGAGCGCAGAGGGCACGAACCAGCGCGCACGCTCCGGCGGCGCCACGTTGGCGGGCAGCGGCCCCACCAGGATCGGCTCCTGGGCGAGTCGCGCCGCCACTCGGCGCAGGCAGTCGTTCGCCAGCATGGCGCGACCCTGCAACGCATCGCTGATCAGGTGATAGGTACGCCAGGTATCGAACGCCTCGCCGTCGCTGCCCAGGGCCGCCAGCGGCTCGCTCAACTCGTGCACCTCAAGCTCGCCGTCCATCAATGCCGAAATCTTCGTCTTCATCGCGCTACCACCTCTGGTCCTTGCGCGTGTCGAGCAGCGGCCGCAGCCGTTCCGCAATCGCCTCGCGCGCCCTGAAAATCCGCGACCGTACGGTGCCGATCGGACAGTCCATGATGCGCGCGATGTCTTCGTAGCTCATGCCCTCGATCTCGCGCAGCTGAATCGCCGTGCGCAGCTCCCCGGGCAGCTCGTCGATCGTCGCATTCACGGTCTGTGCAATCTCCTTGGACAGCAGCACGCTTTCCGGCGTGTTGATGTCGCGCAACTGCTCGCCATCCTCGAAACCCTCGGCGTCCTCTGCCTCCACCTCCGTGGAGGTCGGCGCCCGCCGCCCCAGCGCCATCAAGTAATTCTTGGCCGTGTTGATGCCAATTCGGTACAGCCACGTATAGAACGCGCTGTCCCCGCGAAACGCCGGAAGCGCCCGGTACGCCTTGATGAACGCTTCCTGCGTCACATCCTCCACCTCGGCCGGATCGCGAATGAACCGCGCCAGCAGGCGGCCGAGCTTGCGCTGGTACTTTTCCACCAGCAACTCGAATGCACGCTTGTCGCCACCTTGCGCGCGTGCCACCAACTGACGGTCGACGTCGCGCTCAGACATCGCTGCGTACGCCACCGGCCACCGCTCCGGCCCGGGCAGCATACCTGCCCCGACTCCGGATGCAACGCCTCTGTGCGACAGACAAGGCGTGCAGGAAATAGTTCGCTCTCATCGGCCGCGCCCTCAGGCTGCATGCCGCAGCCGCGCCGATGCCGGCACTCTGCCCCAGAGCGCCCAGAGCCTGAGGGTGCGGAACTCCGCAGGTGGAAGCATGTCGCGAAGCACCAGCAGACTGCGGCGCGTGCCGCCCGACAGGGGCAGGACCACCCACCAGGGCCCGACATGGCGCAGCCGCGACACGCGTTCCGGAAGACGCCGGCCGTCCGCCAGCTCCAGCGTCGCGGCCCCGTCGGCAGCGAGCTCCAGAGCGCATACCGAGCCGCGCGCGCGCAGCAGCGCCCTGTCCCAGGCCGCGGCGCCGCCCAGCGCCAGCACCAGAAGCGCAAGAGCGATCCCGGCATACCCGGGCACGACGATGAGGAGGCACACTGCAGCCGCTGCGTGGAGCAGCGCCAGCGCGCCCGCCAGTGTGCGCGATGCACGCAACTCCAGGCGCAGAACCACCATGATGCTTAGACGCGCCTGAACACCAGCGTGCCGTTGGTTCCTCCAAATCCGAAGTTGTTCTTGACCGCGTGCTGGATCTTCAGGTCCCGGGCCGAATTGGCGCAGTAATCCAGGTCGCACTCCGGATCCTGATTGAAGATATTGATGGTGGGCGGCGAAATCTGCTTGTGTACCGCGAGTACGGTGAAGACCGACTCGATGCCGCCGGCGCCGCCCAGCAGGTGGCCGGTCATGGACTTTGTCGAATTCACGACCAGCTTTTGCGCATGCGCGCCGAACGCCATCTTGACCGCCTCGGTTTCGTTCTTGTCGCCGAGCAGGGTCGACGTGCCGTGGGCGTTCAGGTACTGCACCTGGTCGGCAGCAATGCGCGCGTTGGCGAGCGCTGCCTGCATGCAGCGTTTGGGCCCGTCCAGATTCGGGGCCGTCATGTGAAACGCATCGCCGCTCATGCCGAAGCCGATAACTTCGCAGTAGATGCGCGCGCCGCGCGCCTTCGCCTGCTCGTACTCCTCGAGCACCAGCACGCCGCCGCCTTCGCCGAGCACGAAGCCGTCACGGTCCCGGTCCCAGGGGCGGCTTGCGGTGGCCGGATCGTCATTGCGCGTGGAAAGCGCCCGCGCCGCGGCGAAGCCGCCGACGCCCAGGGGCGAAATCGTCGCCTCGGCGCCGCCCGCCACCATCACGTCGGCGTCGCCATACTCGATCAGCCGTGCCGACTGGCCCAC
>JAOTWE010000068.1 GCA_029863065.1 Betaproteobacteria bacterium | reverse complement strand
TATTCGATCAGCGCCACGTCCACCTCGGGCATGTCGAGCGCGGTGAGGCTCTTGTATTCGAGCATCGAGGGAATCTTGTGCACGAGCGCATTCGAGAGCTTCGCCGGCAGGCGCCGGAAGGACTGCTCTTCCATGAGCGCTTCACCCAGGCCCATGTAGACACTGCCGATAACCTGTCCGCGCGCGAGTACCGGGTTGAGGGCGCGGCCGATGTCGTGCGCGATCCAGAGTTTCGGCACCGTGATCCAGCCGGTCGCGGGATCGACTTCGGTTTCCACCACGCAGGCAGAGAAGCTGTAGGCGGGCGAGGGTCCGACGCCGGCGCCCTTGTATCGACCCGGTGCCTTGGGCGGCGCGTACGAGCCGACCGTGGAGAGCGTGCCGAATTTCGCTTCGCCGAGCGCAATCGCCTCGGTGAAGCTCATGCCTTTGTCCGGGTCTTCGGCGGCGAACACCCGGCCTTGCGAAAATTCGACGCGATCGGGCGTAGTGCCGAGCGACTCGGAAGCGGCTTCGGCGATGCTCGCGCGCACGCGGCCCGCGGCCTGCAGCGCGGCGTTGCCCATCATCACGGTCACGCGGCTCGAGTACGAACCGAGGTCAATGGGCGTAATGCCGGTGTCGCCGGTGATGCAGCGCACGAGCCCGGTGTCGATGCCGAGCACTTCGGCGACGATCGTCGCCAGCACGTCGTCGGAGCCCTGCCCCAACTCGGTCGCCCCGCAGAACACCGTCACCTGGCCGCTGCGGTCGAGCAGCAGCTGCACGCCCGTGTGCGGCATCTTGTTCCAGTAGATCGACACACCCGCGCCGCACATGTAAGCGCTGCAGGCGATGCCGAGCCCGCGTCCCAGTGGCAGCTTGCGGTGTTTTTCCTTCCAGCCGGAGCGCTCGACCACGGTGCGGATGCACTCGGCGAGGCCAGTCGAGCCGATCCGCAGCCAGTTCGCGGTGAGCGCGTTGTCCTTGGTCACCATGTTGAGCCGCATCTCGGCCGGATCGAGCCCGAGCTTTTCCGCGATCTTGTCGAGCTGCACTTCCTGCCCGAAACGCGGCTGCGGCGTGCCGTGGCCGCGTTTGGGGCCGCAGGGCGGCTTGTTGGTGAATGTGCGGCAAGCCTCGAACTTGAATCGCGGCAGCTCGTAGGTGACCGGCGTCAGCACGCCGGTGTAGAAGGTGCTCGCCGGGCCGTGCGAACCGTAGCCGCCGCCATCCAGCAGCGTCTGCAGGTGCATCGCCGTGAGCTTGCCGTCCCGCGTGACACCGGTGCGGAACTTCATCAGCACCGGATGCCGGCCGCGGTGCTGATAGAACACTTCCTCGCGCGTCAGGCAGATCTTTACCGGCCGGCCGAGCATGAGCGCCGCCTTGGCGACCACCATCTCGTGGTTGGCCGGATCGCACTTGCCGCCGAAGCCGCCGCCGTTGGGCGTGGCGATCACGCGGATGTGCGAGGCCGGCATCTGCAGCACGCGCGCGAGCTGGCGATGCAGGTAGTGGGGATTCTGCGTGCTGGTCGAGAGCAGCAACTTGCCATCGCCCTCCACGCTGGCGAGCGCCGCCTGCTGCTCCATCGCCAGGTGCGTGTTGCCCTGGAAGAAGAACGTGTCCTCGAATACGTGATCGGAGTTGGCGAGCGCCTGTTCCACGTCGCCGAACTCGTAGGCCTGGTTGCGGTGGATGTTGCCCTGCTCGCCGTAGTCGTGGATGCGCGTCTCGGGATGTGCGAGCGCCTCTTCGGGCGTGGCGATGGTCGGCAACGGCCGGTAATTCACCTCGATCAGTTCCAGCGCCTCGTTTGCGGTCTGCTCGTCCGTGGCGATCACCGCGGCGACTGGATCGCCGACGTGGCGCACGCGCTCGGGCGCGAGCACATGCTCGTCCTGCGACACCGGCATGATGCCGTAGGGAATCGGAAAATCCTTGCCCGTGAGCACGAGGTGCACACCCGGATGCTTCTCGGCGCGCGCAATGTCGATCGATTCGATGACCGCGTGCGGCAGCGGCGAGCGCAGCATCTTGCAGTGAAGCATGCGCGGCAGCACCAGGTCGTCGGCGAAGCGCACTTGCCCAAGCGCCTTGGCGCGGCCGTCCACGCGCCGGCGCGCCTTGCCGACCACGTCGAAGCGCTTCTTCTGTGTGCTCATTTGTGTGCCCCCCGCATTTCCGCGGCGGCATTTTCGATCGCGTCGACGATCTGCTGGTAGCCGGTGCAGCGGCACAGGTTGCCCGAGATCGCTTCCTTGATGCGCTCGCGGCTCGGAGCCGGCTCGGCCTCGAGCAGCGCTTTCGCGGTCATCAGCATGCCGGGCGTGCAGTAGCCGCACTGCGAGCCGCCGTGGTCGGCGAACGCCGCCTGCAGCGGATGCAGCTTCGTGCCCTGCGCCAGTCCTTCTACGGTCTCGATCGAGCGGCCTTCGCATTCGAGGGCGAGCGTCAGGCAGGAAAGCACCGGCTCGCCGTCCACCAGGACGGCGCAGGCGCCGCACTCGCCCAGTTCGCAGCCGTGCTTGGTGCCGGTGAGGTTGAGGTCCTCGCGCAGCACTTCGAGCAAGGTCTTGTACGGCGCGAAGGAAACCTGGGTGTCCTCACCGTTCACCCGCAGGGTCGTGTGGATGTTGCGCGGTGCGGGGGCGTTCATGCGCGGGCTCCTGCTGAAGAGGGCGCGGCGGCAAGCCCGCGCACCAGGTAGTCGGACAGCGTTTCGGCGATCTCGTCGGCGCCCTGCGGCCCTTCGGGCCGGTACCAGCGCGCCGTCCAGTTGAGGGCGCCGAGCATGGCGCGCGTCACCAGCGATATGTCGCAGCGCGCGAACTCGCCGCGTTTCATCCCTTCCGCGACGATGGCGCGCACCGCGCGCTCGTAGGCGTCGCGCCGCTCGATCATCTGCGCGCGCATGGGCGCGGGCAGCGCCTCGACGTCGAGGTGCGCCGTCGCGCCCTCAAGCTCGTCGAGCATGCTGTGCACGTGCGCGCGCAGCACCCCGTGCAGCCGCTCCGCCGCCGTGCCCCGTGCAGCGTCCGCGGCGGCCTGCATGCGCTCGAGCGTGCGCTCCTGGCAGAAGAGCAGGATCTCGTCCTTGCCGGAAAAGTAGTGGTACAGGTTGCCGGGCGAGAGGCCCGCCTCCTCGGCGATCTCGCGCATGCCGGCGGCGGCGATGCCGCGGCGGCGGAAAACGCGCGCCGCAGCGTGCAGGATGTCCAGGCGTCGCGCCTCATTGCGCTGGCGCACGCGCGCCCCGCGAAGACGAACTGAACCAATGTTCAAAACTTGAACCACTGTTCGAATATTAGGCCGAAAGGCCGGCCGCGTCTACCCGCGCCATGAAGCGCGGGGAGAGGGCCTGAAGGCGCGCGGTCGTCATACGTCCACTGCGCATCATGTAATCGTAGGCGAGGCCGAGCGCTCCCAGGCGCCGCATGCGCGCGGGGAAATCCTCGTACCAGTAGGAACTTGCGCTCGCCGCCGTGAAGAGCTTCTCCACCACGGGCCGGCGCTCGCGCTCGAACGCCGCCAGTGCCCCCGGCACGTCCTCCCCCGCCTCGGCGAGTGCCCGGTCGAGCGCGATCGCGTCCTCGAAGGCGAGCCGGGTTCCCGAGCCGATGGAAAAGTGCATGCTGCGAAGCGCATCGCCGACGAGCACGCGATTCCCCGCCGACCAGATTCGATTGGCGAGCAGCGGGAACTGCCGCCAAGTCGAATTGTTCGACACCAGCGGCTGGCCGCCGAGATCGGCCGCGAACACGCGCTCGCAGTAGGCCCGGGACTCGGCATCGCTCATGCGCTCCAGGCCCGCGCGCTGCCAGGTCGCCACGTCGCACTCGACGATGAAGGTGCTCATGTCGGCGCTGTAGCGATAATGATGGGCGACGAAGGCGCCGTCTGCGCTTTCACGGAACGTGAGCGTGAGGCAGTCGAAGCGCTGGCGCGTGCCGTACCAGACGAACCTGTTGGTGAGCCATTCGACCTGCGGCTCGAAGCCCGGCGTGCCGCGCACGACCGAGTTCAGGCCATCGGCGCCGACGACCAGGTCCGCTGCCGGCAGCGACTCCAGGCGGTGCCCGAACTGCATTTTGACTCCCGCGGCGCGGCACAGCTCCTGCAGAAACTGAATCAGCTGCAACCGGGCGATCGCCGAGAAGCCGTTGCCGTCGATGTCGATGGCCTCGTCGCGGTGCACGATACGCTGCATCGGCCAGGACTCCATGCGCGCGGCGAGCGCGGCATGCAGGTCGGGCGCGTCGCGCTCGAGGAAGGCGAGCGCGCCCTGCGAGAACACCACGCCGAAGCCGAACGTGGCGCCGGCAGGGTTCTGCTCGTGGACTGCGATGCGCCAGCGCGGGCGGCGGCGCCGGGCGAGGAGCGCGAACAGCAGGCCGGCCGGGCCGGCGCCAACGATGCGGATGCGCATCGCCCGCATGATACAAATTGTTACGCCTTGTTACCCACGGCGGGCGGCCGCAGGACTAACCTGTCGTCATGCAACGGATACTGGTTCTCTTCCTGGCCGCGTGTTTCGGTGCCCTGGCGATGGCCGGGACTGCCGACGCCCGCGGCGGCCACGGCCACGGCCGCGTGCATCTCGGTGTCGTCATCGGCGGGCCGCTGTGGTGGGGCTACTCTCCGTGGCGCTACTACCCGCCCTACGAGCGCGTCATCGTCGAGCGTCCAAATCCGACGGTGTACGTGGAAAAGGACGCGGTCGGTGATGAACGGGACGCAGACCAGTACTGGTACTTCTGTGCCGACTCGAAAACCTACTATCCCTACGTCAAACAATGCGCAAGCCCATGGCAACGCGTCGTACCGCATTCGCCGCAGGAATAGCCGCGCTCGCCGTCCTGCTGCTCGCCGCCTGCGCCACGGCGCCGCGCGGTCCTTCGGTGCTGGTTCTGCCCGGTGAGAGCAAGACATTCGATCAGTTCCGCGCCGACGACTACGAATGCCGCCAGTATGCGAGTTTCCAGGTCGACGGCACGACGCCCGACAATGCAGCCGCCGACAGCGGAGTGAAGAGTGCCGCGATCGGCACGGCCGTGGGCGCCGTGGCAGGCGGCCTGATCGGCGGACACGATGGCGCGGCCACCGGCGCGGGCGCGGGCCTGATCGTCGGCGCGATGGGCGGTACGGGCGCCGCGCAGCGCTCGCAGTACAGCGCGCAGCGGCGCTACGACTTCGGCTATCAGCAATGCATGTACGCCAAGGGACACAAGGTCCCTGTCGAGGGCTACGCCACGATGCGACAACGCGGTGGGCGCGGCTATGCGGTCCCGCCGCCGCCGCCCCCGCGTTAGCGCGTAGGGTGGGCCGCTGGCCCACCTATGGTGGGCCAGCGGCCCACCCTACGGCAGCTGAATCTTCCCGCCGCCCGCGCCGCCGAGGCCGCCCATGCCGCCGGCCGGCGGCATCCCGCCCTGAGGCACGACGATCGACGACGCCGCCTGGCGCCGCAGTTCCTGCAGCTCCTTCATGGTGCGCTCGATCGCTTCCTTGGCCAGTCCGCCGAACTGCTTCGCCGCGTCCTCCAGCGTCGCCGCCGGAATTTCGAAGGCGATCGGCAGCGTGCCGACCTGCGTCATCACCTGCGTTTCGCCCACGTAGATCACGGGGCGCGCGACGTCGGTGGTGGCGTCGGGCTTGACCGGGGTCATGCGGCGGATGGTGCCGATGCGCCGGTCGGTGAAAACCTCCTCGAGGTAGAGCGCCGCCGGATCCAGTTTCGGATCGCTGCCGCGCTTTTCGTCTCCTGTTGCCATGTGCGTCCTTTGCCGTCAGCCGAATGCCGCTAGTTTACTGCGCGCGCAGCTTGAATCGCTGGATCTTCCCGGTCGCCGTCTTCGGCAGCTCGCTCGCGAACTCGATCCAGCGCGGATACTTGTACGGCGCAAGCTTCTCCTTCACGTGCGCCTTCAGCTCATCCTCGCTCGCCTTCGCCCCGGGCTTGAGCACCACGTAGGCCTTCGGCTTCACCAGCTTCTGCTCGTCCTCCTTGCCGACCACGGCGGCCTCGAGCACGGCCGGATGTCCCACTAGGGCGGCTTCCACCTCCGCGGGCGAGACCCAGATGCCCGACACCTTCAGCATGTCGTCGGTGCGCCCGCCGTAAGCGTAGAAGCCGTCGGCGTCCCGCGTGTACTTGTCGCCGCTCTTGGTCCACGCGCCGACGAACGTCGCGCGGCTCTTGGCGCGGTTGTTCCAGTAGTACATGGCGCTCGTAGGGCCGGAGATCTCCAGCTCCCCCAGCTCGCCCTGCGGCACGGGATTGCCCTGCTCGTCCACCAGCCGCAGCTCGTAGCCCGGCACCGCCTTGCCCGTGGTGCCGTAGCGCAGATCGCCCGGGCGATTGGACAGGAAGATGTGCAGCATCTCCGTGGAGCCGATGCCATCGAGGATCTCGAGTCCGGCCTTGTCCCTGAAGCTCTTCGCGATCTGCGGCGGCAGCGCCTCGCCGGCCGACACGCAGATGCGCAGCGCCAGCGCTTCCTTCTTCGGGAAGCTGGCGTCGGCGAGCATCGCCGCGTACAGCGTCGGCACGCCAAAGAACAGCGTCGGTTTCTTCTCCGTCAGCCGCTTAAACACCGCCGCCGGCGTCGGCCGCTCGGCCATCAGCACCGCGGTCGCGCCCGCGGCAAGCACGAAGGACAGGGAATTGCCCAGCCCGTAGGCGAAGAACAGCTTCGCTGCGGAAAAGACGACGTCGCTGTCCTTCATGCCCAGCGCGCCGCGCGCGTAAAGCTCGGCCGTCTCGACCATGCTCGAATGGGCGTGCACGGTGCCCTTGGGCATGCCGGTGGACCCTGACGAGTAGAGCCAGAAGCAGGCGTCGTCGCGGTTTGTCGGCGCGGGTGCCAGCTCGGCGCCGCCCTTCGCCAGCACCTCGTTGAACGAGGAGCCCGTCACGATGATGTGCTTGAGGAACGGCATGCGCTCGAGGATCGGCTTGAATTGCGGCAGCAGCGCCTCCGAGACGACGAGCGCCTTCGCCCGGCTGTCGGCGAGCATGTACTCGTAGTCCTTCGTCGTCAGCAGCGTGTTCACGGCCACCGGGATGATCCCCGCGCGGATGGCGCCGAGAAACGCCACCGGCCAGTCGATCGTGTCGTGCATCGCGAGCAGCACGCGGTCCTCCATGCGCAGGCCCATCGCCAGCAGGCCGCCGCCGAAGCGGTTGGCGCGCTCGGCGAGCTGCGCATAGGTGATCGAACCCGCGTCGTCGTGGAACGCGGCCTTGGCGCCGCGCCCGGCCTGCAGGTTGCGTTCGATCAGGTCGAAGGCCGCGTTGTAGGTGCGCGGCACTTCCACGCGCGGCGGCGTGACGCTATGGTCGGCGCTCGATAGTTGCATCGTCTCCCCCCTCGTGAACCGCTGGAGGATTGTTCGCGTCCACGCCCAGCCCGTCAAGAAGCACCTCGCGTACAAACTGCTGCGCGAGCGGCGCCAGTTCGCGCCCGCTGGCGTGCGCCAGGCTCCACTGGCGGTACGGCGCTTCGGCCGGCGAGGCGTCGTCGAGCGCGAGCAGGTAGACGTCGTCCTCACCGCGCGCCATGCGGTCTGCAAGCGGCACGCGCTCGGCGACGTGCAGGCTCGCTTGCACGCCGGGGTGACGCGCGCAGAATGCCGCCAGCAGCCGCGCCGCGCTGCGCCGCGCAGACGGCACCGCGGCGACGCGCAGCACTGCCGGCGGCGGCTTGCGCAGAGCCTCGAGCCGCGCCGCCATGCGTCCGATGACGTCGAACAGCTCGCCGCATGCGGCTTGCAGCTCGCACCCGACTGCGGTGAGTCGCAATCCGCGCCCCTGGGCCACGAACAACGTCACCTCGAGGGACTGCTGCAGCTTCCTGAGTTGTGTGGAGACCGTCGGCTGCGCGAGGTGCAGCTCCTCCGCGGCGCGCGTAACGCTGCCCAGCCGGGCGACCGCCTCGAACACCATGAGTTGCGGGAACATGCCGTGCCGGAAGAACCGGCGCAATTCGGAACGCGGCATCGCCTGCTCCTTCGTCGAGTCCTGAGGTCAGGCCACGCCACTTGACGCGGCCAGGCCCGAGGTCTCGCTTGCAGCGTTGCGCTGCCCATGCGGCCGGGGACGAATCCCGGCATGACGACCGCACGCGAAGAAGCTACTCCCCTGCGGGGTACTACCGGATCCATCCTACCAGATTCGCCCGCTGGCCGATTCATTGCAGAACGCGATGCTTTGCATCGCGTTTCTTCAATTTTCTTCAGGCGCGTCCGCCCTCAAAGTGAGCGCTGGAAGAGACGGAGGGCGCATGGAGATGTTCGTGAACGCGGAGTTCTGGTCGGCCCTGGCGGCGATCGTCGTCATCGATCTGGTGCTGGCCGGGGACAACGCTATCGTCATCGCGCTGGCGGCGCGCAACCTGCCGAAACAGCATCAGCGCAGGGCGATCCTGTGGGGTGCGGCGGGCGCGGTCGTCGTTCGCACGAGCCTCACAGTGGGCGTGCTGTGGCTGCTCAAGGTGCCGGGCCTGATGCTTGCCGGGGGCCTGCTTCTCGTATGGATAGCCTACCGGCTGCTCACCGGCGAAGACGGCGGCCGCGAGCACGACGTGGCGCCGGCCAGGGGATTTTGGGCGGCGATGCGCACGATCGTCATCGCCGATGCCGTCATGGGGCTGGACAACGTGCTCGCGGTCGCGGGCGCGGCGCACGGCTCCATCCTGCTGGTGGTGCTCGGACTGGTGATCTCAATTCCCATCGTCGTCTGGGGATCCACTCTGATCCTGCATTGGCTGGAGCGCTACCCTGGCCTGCTCTACGTCGGCGGCGCCGTGCTCGCATGGACTGCCGTCACGATGATCAGCGGGGAGCCCTTGATGATTGACCTGCTGGTCGGCCAGCCACTGCTGGTCGATGCACTGTATTTCCTGGTCATCGGCGGCACGCTGGCTCTCGCCTGGCTGCGCAAGCGCCGCACCCTCACCGCAAAGGAGATCCTGTCGTGAAAATGCTCATTCCTGTCGACGCATCGCGGGCGGCCCTGGCGCCGATCGACCGCCTTGCTGCCCTCCAACGCCGTGGCTCGAAGCACGAGGCGCTGGTGCTCAATGTTCAGCCGCGATTCCATCGCCATATCAGCCGCTTCACCAGCAGGTCGGACCGCGACGCGTTGCGCGCCGAACGCAGCCGCGCGGCAATGGCCGAGGCCATCGAGCGCCTGTCGGACGCCGGCGTGCCGTTTCGCGCCATGACCGATCTCGGCCGCCCGGCCGAGCGCATTGCCGCGGTCGCGGAGGCTGAACGCGTTGACGAAGTGATGATCGGCGTCGGCCGCCACCCGGCCTGGCTGCGCTGGGTGAATCCTTCGATCGCGCAGGAAGTCATGGAGTTGACCGACATTCCGGTCACGGTTCTCGCACGTGGCCGGGCCGGTGCTTTCGAGCGCTTCGCCCTGCCGGCCGGGCTGGCCGGCCTTGCGGCCCTGTTCTACGCCGCCGAATAGGTCTCGCGCACGTTCGCCACCCACGCCTCGGCCCACTCGATCGCCACCTCCTCGGGCAGCGTGCCGCTCGACGCGTCGTGCGTGTAGCGCTCGCCGATGCGCTCGGCGCCCAGGCCCGACAGGAGCTCGTCGAAGCGCTTGCCGCCGAAGTTGAACGTCTCGGCGTAGGTGCGATCGCCCAGGCCGAAGACGCCGTAGCGCACGCCGGCGAGATCGGGTTTTTGCGCGCCCAGTGCCGCATAGAGCGCCTTGGCGTTGTCCGGCACGTCGCCCTGCCCGTAGGTCGACGTACAGATCAGATACACCGCCTGGCGGTCAGTGAAGATCGTGGGCTCGAGCTTGTCCATGAGATGGGTGACGACCTGGAGGTCGTCGCCGTCCAGGGCGAGCTCCATCTCCTGGGCGCACATCTGCGCCGTGCCGGTCATCGTGCCGACGAGTATGTTGATTATCATGCGTTGCACAGTATAATGCATGACCACGTTACAGAAAAGCAGTATATTGCATATGGGCGTCCCCTCCCTGCCGCTGCACCGCGATGACCAGGTCGAAGCTGCGTATCTCGCGCGCCTCGGCGAGCGCGTGCGCGCCTGGCGCGCCGAGCACGCCATGACGCGCAAGACGCTCGCCCTCGCCTCCGGCGTCTCCGAGCGCTACCTGGCGCAGCTGGAGTCGGGCCGGGGCAACATCTCGGTGCTGTTGCTGCGCAAGCTCGCCCACGCCATGCAGGTGCCGGTGGAGCTGCTGGTGCGCGAGCACGGCGACGCCGCCAAGCTCGGGCGCATCGCGCTCGTCGGCCTGCGCGGCGCCGGCAAGTCGACGCTCGGAATGAAGCTGGCGCAGGCGCTGCAAGTGCCTTTCATCGAGCTCGACCGCGAGGTGGAGAAGGAAGCCGGCGCGCCCCTCGACGAAGTGTTCTCGATGTACGGCCAGGAGGCGTTCCGCCGCTTCGAGAGGAAAGCGCTGGCGCGCGTGCTCAAGCAGCGGCCGCGCGCCGTGATCGCGACCGGCGGCAGCCTGGTCACCGATCCCGACGCCTACAGCCTGCTGCTCGATCACTGCATCTGCGTGTGGTTGAAGGCCACGCCCGAGGAGCACATGACCCGCGTCATGGCGCAGGGGGACGTGCGGCCCTTCAAGGGCAACCCGGCGGCGCTCGAGGAGATCCGGCGCCTGCTCGCCGATCGCGACCGGCTGTACGCGCGGGCCGATGCCGTGCTCAGCACCTCCGGCCGCCCGCTCAAGCAGAGCCTTGCCGAACTCAAAGCGCTCGTCGCCAAGGAAACCGCATGAACGCGCCCGACGATCTGCCCGCGCCAGTTTCATTCGAGACCCGGCCCGACAAATACCACCACTGGAAGCTCGCCTTCGCGGGTCCGGTCGCCACGCTCACCCTGGACATCGACGAAGACAAGGGCATCGCGCCCGGCTACAAGCTGAAGCTCAATTCCTACGACCTCGGCGTCGACATCGAACTCTACGACGCGCTGAACCGCATCCGCTTCGAGCACCCGGAAGTGAAGACCGTGGTCCTCACCAGCGGCAAGAGCCGCATGTTCTGCTCGGGCGCCAACATCTACATGCTCGGCCTGTCCACGCACGCCTGGAAGGTGAACTTCTGCAAGTTCACCAACGAGACGCGCAACGGCCTCGAGGACTCGAGCACGCACTCGGGGCTGAAATTCCTCGCGGCGCTGAACGGCGCCACCGCGGGCGGCGGCTACGAGTTGGCCCTCGCCTGCGACGAGATCGTCATGGTCGACGACCGCTCGAGCACGGTGAGCCTGCCGGAGGTACCGCTGCTCGGCGTGCTGCCGGGCACCGGCGGCCTGACGCGCCTGGTCGACAAGCGCAAAGTGCGACGCGATCTCGCCGACGTTTTTTGCACCACGGCAGAAGGCGTGCGCGCCGACCGCGCGCAGCAATGGAAGCTCGTCGACCACACCGCCAAGCCGCAGCAGTTCGCCGAAGCCGTGCAGGCGCGCGCGCTCGAGCTCGCGAAACTTTCCGACCGTCCGGGCGGCGAAGGCGTGAAGCTCGCGCCGCTGGGCGAGAGCCGCCTCGTGCAGGTCGCGCTCGACACCGCCGGCGGCACCGCAATCCTCGCCGTGCGCGGACCCGACAAGGTGGCGCTGGAGCGCAGCGCCGACTGGTATCCCCTGCGCCTTGCGCGCGAGCTCGACCGCGCGATACTCGACTTGCGCCACAACCAGGTCGAGATCGGCATTTGGCTCCTGAAGACCCAGGGCGATCCCGCACGCGTGCTGGAGCTCGACGCGCTGCTCGAGAAGAACGCCGGCGACTGGTTCGTGCGCGAAACGATCGGCTATCTGCGCAGGACCCTGGCGCGGCTCGACGTCTCCTCGCGCTCGATCTTCGCCGTGATCGAAAAGGGCTCGTGCTTCGCGGGGACGCTCCTCGAGCTGGCGCTCGCCGCCGATCGCAGCTTCATGCTCGACGCCGAGGAAGGCGGCCCCGTGATCGCGCTCAGCAATCTGAACTTCGGCACTTACCCGATGGTCAACGACGAATCGCGCCTGAGCGCGCATTTCTGCGGCGAGCCGCCGGCGCTCGCGCGCGGCAAGCTGCTCGACGCCAAGGCGGCAGGCGAAGCCGGCCTGATCACGGCCACGCCCGACGAGCTCGACTGGGAAGACGAAGTGCGCATCGCCGTCGAGGAGCGCGCGAGCCTCTCGCCCGATGCACTCACCGGCATGGAGGCGAGCCTGCGCTTCACCGGCAGGGAAAACATGCTGACGCGCGTCTTCGGGCGCCTGTCGGCGTGGCAGAACTGGATATTCATCCGGCCCAACGCGGTCGGCGAGCACGGTGCGCTGAAAGTCTACGGCACCGGCGCGAAGGCCAAGTTCAATAAGGAGCGGGTCTGATGGCATCGATCAATTACACCGACAAGATC
>JAOTWE010000067.1 GCA_029863065.1 Betaproteobacteria bacterium | reverse complement strand
CGCGGCTCACAGCGCTTCTCGCATGGCGGTGAGCAGTATACGGTTTTCGTCGGGCGTGCCGACGGTGATGCGCAGGCAATTCTTGAGGCCGGGGCCGTTGAAGTTCCTCACCAGCACGCCCTGGCGGCGCAGGGCCTCGTAGGTGCGATCGCCGTCGGGTACCCGGACGAGGAAGAAGTTCGCTGCCGACGGGGTGACCGTGACGCCGGGCAGTGCGGCGAGCGCGTTGCCGAGCCCGGGGCGCTCGGCGCGAATGCGCGCCGCCTGCTCTTCCAGCACCTCCAGGCGCTCGAGGACGAAGGTGGCGGCTGCCTGCGTCAGGACGTTGACGTTGTAGGCCTGACGAACCTTGTTGAACTCCTGGATCCACTCCCGGCGGCCGACGAGGTAGCCGAGGCGGATGCCGGCGAGGCCGAGCTTCGACACCGTGCGCATCACCACCAGATTCGGAAACTCCGCGAGGCGCGGCATGAAGCTTTGCTGCGCGAACACGTGGTAGGCCTCGTCCAGCACCACCAGCCCTTCGGCCGCGCGCAGTACGGCGATCACGTCCGCCTCGGGATACAGGACGCCGGTGGGATTGTTGGGGTAGGCAATGAAGATCAGCGCCGGCTGATCCATCTTCACCCGCGCGACGAAGGCGTCGCGATCCAGCGTGTAATCCTCGCGCAGTTCGTGGCGCAGCGCGCGCATGCCCGAGAGCGTGGCGTTCACGCCGTACATGACGAAGGTCGGCGCCGGGAACAGCATCGCCGCACCGGGGCGCGCACAGGCGAAGGTGACGATCTGGATGAGGTCGTCCGAGCCGTTGCCGAGCAGGATCTCCATGCCCGCGGGCACGTTCATTTTTCTTGCCAGCAGCTCGCGCAGCTTACGTCCCGTGGGATCCGGGTAGCGGTTCAGGTCGACGCGTGCGAGGTGCTCCGCGAGCTCGCGCCGCAACTGCGCGGGAAGCACGTAGGGATTTTCCATCGCGTCGAGCTTCACCATGCCGTCGCTGTCGGCGACGTGATAGGCCTTGAGCGCGAGGATCTCCGCCCGGATGAGCTTCTCGGGTGTCACTTGAATCTCAGCTCGGCCGCACGCGCGTGCGCCTGCAGCCCTTCGGCCTCGGCGAGCGTCGCCGCGAGCCGTCCGAGCGTGGCCGCGCCCGCCTGCGATACGCCGATCACGCTCGAGCGCTTCTGAAAGTCGTACACCCCGAGCGGCGAGGAAAAGCGCGCGGTGCCGGAGGTCGGCAGCACGTGGTTCGGGCCGGCGCAGTAATCGCCCACGGCTTCCGAGCTCCAGCGCCCGAGAAAGATGGCGCCGGCGTGCCTGAGCTTGGGCAGCAGCGCCTCCGGATCCGCCACCGACAGCTCGAGGTGCTCGGGCGCGATGCGATCGGCGATCGCGCAGGCCTGCTCGAGGCTCTTGGTCAGGATGAGCGCGCCGCGCGCCGCGAGCGAAGCCTCGATTACCGTGCGCCGCGACTGTGTCGGCAGCAGCTCCGCGATGCTCGCCGCGACCGCGTCCAGGTAGGCGGCCGAGGGCGAAAGCAGGATCGCCTGCGCGATCTCGTCGTGCTCGGCCTGGGAGAACAGGTCCATCGCTACCCATGCCGCCGGCGTCGTGCCGTCGCCGATCACCAGGATCTCGGAAGGCCCGGCGATCATGTCGATGCCGACCTGGCCGAACACCTGGCGCTTGGCGGCGGCGACGTAGGCGTTGCCCGGCCCGACGATCTTGTCGACGCGCGGCACGGACTCGGTGCCGTAGGCGAGCGCCGCCACGGCTTGCGCGCCGCCGATGGCGAGCACCCGGTCGACGCCGGCGAGCGCCGCGGCCGCGAGCACCATCGGCTCGGCATTCGGGCTCGTCATGACGACTTCGGTGACCCCGGCCACCTTGGCGGGCATCACGTTCATCAGCACGGTGGACGGATACGCCGCCTTGCCGCCCGGAACGTAGACGCCGACTTTCTCCAGTGGCGATACGCGCTGGCCGAGCCGCGTGCCGTCGGCCTCGGTGTAGTCCCAGGAGTGCGCGCGCTGGCGCTCGTGGAAACGGCGCACGCGCGCCGCGGCTTCGCCGAGCGCGTCGCGCTGCGCCGCCGGCAGCGCAGCGAGCGCCGCCTCAAGCCGCGCGCGCGGCACTTCCAGTTCCGCCATGCTGCCTGCCGGGATGCGGTCGAACTTGCGCGTGTACTCGAGCACCGCGGCGTCGCCGCGCTTTCTCACGTCGGCGATGATGGCGCGGGCCACCGCCTCGACCGCCTCGTCCTGCGCCGCCTCGTAGCGCGTGAGCGCCTCGAGCTTGGCGTCGAAGCCGGCCTCGGCGCTGGACAGGCGGCGCAGCGTCACGGCTGCACCGCTTTCGCGAAGGCGTCGATCAGGGGCTGCAGCTGCGCGCGCCGCGTTTTCAACGCCGCCTGGTTGACGATCAGGCGCGCCGACACCGGCATGATCTCCTCCACCGCCGCGAGCTTGTTGGCCCGCAGCGTCTTGCCGCTGGACACCAGATCGACGATCGCATCCGCGAGCCCCATGATCGGCGCGAGTTCCATCGAGCCGTAGAGCCGGATCAGATCGACGTGCACGCCCTTGCCGGCGAAGAACTCGCGCGTGATGAGCGGATATTTCGTCGCCACGCGCAGGCGCGCGCCCTGGCGCACCGCGCCTGCATAGTCGAAGCCCTTCTTCACGGCGACCATCATGCGGCAGCGCGCGATGCCCAGATCGAGCGGCTGGTAGAGGCCCTCGCCGCCGTGCTCGGCGAGCACGTCCTTGCCGGCGATGCCGAGGTCGGCCGCGCCGTGCGCAACGTAGGTGGGGGTGTCCGCCGCGCGCACGATGACCAGGCTCACGTCGCGGCGCGCGGTGGCGATGATGAGCTTGCGGGAGCGCTCCGGGTCTTCCTTAGGCGCGAGGCCGACGCGCGCAAGCAGCGGCCCCGTTTCCTCGAGGATCCGTCCCTTGGACAGCGCGATGCCGATGCCGGTCATGAGGCAAATGAAAAAAGGCCCCGAAGGGCCCCTCCCGCTTGATTCGGAAGGGGATTTTACCGCACCCGGGCGATCCTGGCGCCGAGGCCGGCGAGCTTGTGCTCAAGGCCCTCGTAGCCGCGGTCCAGGTGATAGATGCGATCGATGAGCGTTTCGCCTTGCGCCACCAGGCCCGCCACCACCAGGCTCGCGGACGCGCGCAGGTCGGTCGCCATCACCGTCGCCCCCTGCAGCCGCTCGACGCCGTGCACCACTGCGGTATTGCCGTGAACGGCGATATCCGCGCCCAGGCGCTGCAATTCCAGCGCGTGCATGAAGCGATTCTCGAAGATGGTCTCGGTGATCGTGCCCGTGCCCTGTCCGACGCAATCCAGCGCCATGAGCTGGGCTTGCATGTCGGTGGGAAAGCCGGGATACGGCGCTGTCGTCAGGCTGACCGATCTCGGCCGACCCGTCATTTCGATGGTGATCTCGCTTCCGCAAGCCGTGATCTTCGCCCCTGCCTCGCGCAGCTTCTCTATTGTTGCCTCGAGGGTGTCCGGCGCTGCCTCTGTCAGCCTGACCTTGCCGCCCGTCGCGGCCACCGCGGCAAGATAGGTGCCGGTCTCGATGCGATCCGGCATCACCCGATGCTTCGCGCCCGCAAGCGACGCCACGCCCTCGACGCGAATCGTGTCCGTGCCCGCGCCGTCGATCTTCGCGCCCATCGACCTGAGGCAGTTCGCGAGGTCTACGACCTCCGGCTCGCGCGCCGCGTTCTCGAGCAGCGTCGTGCCCGCGGCGAGCGTCGCTGCCATCATCAGGTTTTCCGTCCCGGTGACCGTGACCATGTCCATGGCGATGCGCGCGCCGCGCAGGCGCTTCGCGGCGGCGTTCATGTAGCCGCGCTCCACCGTGATGTCCGCTCCCATCGCCTGCAGGCCCTTCACGTGCTGGTCCACGGGACGCGCGCCGATGGCACAGCCGCCCGGGAGCGAGACCCGCGCGCGGCCGCAGCGCGCGAGCAGCGGCCCGAGGACGAGCACTGAGGCGCGCATGGTCTTCACCATCTCGTAGCCGGCCACGGGCTCCTTGATGCCTTTCGCCTGCAGCTCCATCCGCCCATCGTTCTGCGCTCCGACTTCCACGCCCATCTGCGCAAGGAGCTTCGCCATGGTGCGCACGTCCATGAGGCGCGGCACGTTGTCGAGGGCGAGCGGCTTCTCGGTGAGCAGCGCCGCGCACAGGATCGGCAGCGCTGCGTTCTTCGCGCCGGAGACGCGCACCTCGCCGGCGAGCGCCCGCCCGCCGATGATCCGCAGCTTATCCACCCGCGGCGAACTCTTCCGGGGTGAGCGTTTTCATCGACAGGGCGTGCACTTCCTCGCGCATGCGCTCGCCGAGCGCCGCGTACACCAGCTGGTGGCGCTGGATGCGGCTCTTGCCGGCGAAGGCCGCCGACACCACGAGCGCCTGGAAGTGCTGGCCGTCGCCGAGCACCTCGACGCGCTCGCAGGCGAGGCCCGCGCGGATGCTGCTGTCGATGCTTTCCGTTGTCACCATGCTCAGGTCCTGATCTTGTAGCCCTGTTTGAGCAGCCGCAGCGCAAGCGCCGACACGATCGCCAAGCTTACCGCGACCACGGCGAGGCTGGCCGCGGGCGCGATGTCCGAGGCGCCGAAGAAACCGTAGCGAAAGCCGTCGATCATGTAGAAGAACGGATTCAGGTGCGAGACCTTCTGCCAGCCGGGCGGCAGCGAATGGATCGAGTAGAAGACGCCCGACAGCATGGTCAGCGGCAGGATGAGAAAGCTCTGGAACGCCGCGATCTGGTCGAATTTCTCGGCCCACAGGCCGGCCAGCAGTCCCAGCACGCCGAGCAGCGCGCTGCCGAGCAGGGCGAAAGCGAGCGCCCACAGCGGCGCCACGAAGCTGAGGTCGACGAACCAGGCGGTCACGGCCAGCACGCCCAGTCCGACGCCCAGCCCGCGCGCCATCGAAGCGAGCACGTAGGCGGCGAAGAATTCCAGGTGCGATAGGGGGGAAAGCAGTACGAACACCAAGTTTCCGGTGATTTTGGACTGGATCAGGCTTGACGAGCTGTTGGCGAAGGCGTTCTGCAGCACGCTCATCATCACCAGCCCGGGCACCAGAAACGCGGTGTACGGCACGCCTTCGAATACGCGCACGTGGCTGCCGAGCGCCTGCGCAAAGATCACCAGATACAGGAGCGCGCTCAGCACGGGCCCGCCGACGGTCTGGAAGCCGACCTTCCAGAACCGCAGCAGCTCCTTGTAGAACAGCGTGGCGAAGCCGGTCATGGTCTAGTGCTTGCGCATGAGGCGCAGGAACACGTCCTCGAGGTCCGCCGGGTGCGGCCCGGCGAAGTTTGCGAGCAGGTTTTGCGTCGTGTCGAGGGCGACGACGCGGCCGGCTTTCAGCATGGCGATCCTCTGGCAGTGCTCCTCGGCCTCTTCCAGGTAGTGCGTGGTGAGCACGATGGTGTGGCCGTCGCGGTTCAAACGCCGCACGAACTGCCACAGCCCCTGGCGCAGCTCGACGTCCACGCCCGCGGTCGGCTCGTCGAGCACGATCACCGCGGGCTTGTGCACCAGGGCCTGCGCCACCAGCACCCGCCGCTTCATGCCGCCGGAAAGCGAGCGCATGTTGGCGTCGGCCTTGGCGTCGAGGTCCAGGTGATGCATCACCTCGTCGATCCAGGCGTCGTTCGCGCGCAGTCCGAAGTAGCCCGACTGGAAGCGCAGCGTCTCACGCACCGTGAAGAACGGATCGAACACCAGCTCCTGCGGCACCACGCCGAGCGTGCGGCGCGCGCGCCGGTAGTCCGCGACCACGTCCGCGCCCAGCACCGCCACCGAACCGGCGCTGGCGCGCGTCAGCCCGGCGATGATGTTGATGAGCGTGGTCTTGCCCGCGCCGTTCGGGCCGAGCAGGCCGAAGAATTCGCCCTGGCGTACGTCGAACGTCACGCCGGCGAGCGCCGGCAGCGCGCCGTAGCGCTTCTCGATGCCGCGTACTTCGATGGCGGGAATCAGCTTGCGGTTTCTTGCGCCAGCAGCTCGGCCACGCCGTAGAGCTGCGCCAGGCTCTTCAGATCCGCCGGTAGCCGTAAGAGCGCGAGCGACTGCTCGCGCTCCTTGGCCGCGCGCAGCCAGGCAAATAGCACCGCCAGCAGCGACGAATCGAGCTCCGTGACTTCGCCCAGGTCGACTGCGCGCACGCCGCCGGCGAGCGGGGCGCGCGCCTCCTCGAGCAGCTGCGCCGCCGTCGAAAGGGTCGCCGGGCCGCTGACGAACAGCCGCTCGCCCTCGACGCGGATCATTTCTTGGCCTCGGCCGCCTCAAGCGATTTGTTCTTGGTCTCGAGCGTGGCGATCAGGCCGTCGATGCCCTTGTCGCGGACGATGGCGCTGAACTCGGTGCGGTAATTGACCACCAGGCTGATGCCGGCCACGCGTACGTCGTAGCATTTCCAGCCCTCCGGCGTCTTCTCCATGTCGTATTCGACCACCACCGGCTGCGAGCCGGGCTGCAGCACGCGCACCTGCACCGTGACGTCGGTATCGTCGGGCTTCAGGCGCAGCGGCCGGAATTCGAACTGCTGATCGCCGAACGAGCTGAGCGAACTGGCGTAGGTGCGCACCAGCAGCGTGCGGAACTCCTCGGCCAGGCGCTTTTTCTGCTCGGGCGTGGCCTTGCGCCAGTTCACGCCGACGGCGAGCGCCGCCATACCCGGGTAATTGAAGTAGGGCAGCGCCTTCTGCTCGATCACCTGCATGGTCTTGGCGCGATCGCCGCCTTTCAGGTCCTTGTCCTGCACGATGGTGCGCTGCATGTCGAGCATCACGGTCTTCACCAGCTCGTCGGGCGGTGTGATCCCGGCCAGCGCGGCGTTCGCCGCAAAGGCCAGCGCCGCGCACGCAAGTTTCGTTTTCATTGCACCTCTCCTCAATCCGCAGGCCGCCGCTCGCGCGGCGGCCTGCCGTCATAGATCTGGCTCCGGCGCTGCTGCAGGTAGGACTCGCGCAGGAACACGTAGCGGTCGAGCGCTGCCTCTTCAAGCGTGCGGCTCGCCCCGAGCAGGTCGGTGCGGCGGGCAACGATCCGGGTCGCAGTCAACGCGTTGCGTTCATCCACCGGCGTGTGCATCACCACCGGATCACCTTGCCAATCGACGGGCAGCGCCGCCGTGTCGCGCAATGTCGACGGGCCGAGAATCGGCAGCACGAGGTACATGCCGTCGCCCACGCCCCAGTAGCCAAGCGTCTGGCCGAAGTCCTCGTTGTGTTTTTCCAGCCCCATCTCGGTTGCCCAGTCGTGGATGCCCAGCAAGCCGAACGTCGTATTGAACGCAAAGCGCAGCCAATCGTTGACCGCCTGCTCGCCTTTTCCCTGTAACAGATTGTTCGCGCCGATGAATAAGTCGTCGAGATTGCTGAAGAAATTACGCACCACGTCGCGCAATCCCCGTGACGTCACATTTCGGTAAAGGCGCGCCGCAGGCCGGAGCACGACCTCGTCCGCCTTGTCATTGAAAGCGAACACCGCGCGGTTGACACCCTCCAACGGATCGCGGGGATCCGAATTGGTCGTCGCGCAACCCGCGGTAGCGAGCGAGAGCCCCAGCACGAGTGCCCGGGCGATCACTTGCCGCCCTTCGCATCGCCGCCTTCAGCGGCCTTGCTGAACAGGAACTGGCTGATCAGGTTCTCCAGCACTACCGCGGACTGCGTGATGCGCAGGCGCTCGCCATCCTTCAGGATGCGCGCATCGGCTCCCGCCTCCAGGCCGATGTACTGATCGCCGAGCAGCCCCGACGTGAGAATCTTTGCGGCCGTGTCGCGCGGGAACTTGTATTGGCTGTCGATCCTCAGCACCGTCACTGCCTCGTAGCTCTCGTTGTCGAAGGCGATGTCGGCGACCCGCCCCACCACCACGCCGGCGCTCTTTACCGGCGCGCGCACCTTGAGGCCGCCGATGTTGGCAAAGCGCGCATCCACCCGGTAGGTCTCGGCGGTGGAGAACGAGGCCAGGTTGCCGACCTTGAGCGCGAGGAACAGCAGCGCCCCCAGGCCGATGGCGACGAAGACTCCGACCCAGAGATCGATCGTGGAACGGTTCATATTCAATTGCCTCCGGTAAACATGAGCGCGGTGAGCACGAAATCGAGTGCCAGGATGGCGAGCGAGGACGTCACCACCGTTCGCGTGGTCGCCCGCGACACGCCCTCGGCGGTGGGCACCGAATCATAGCCCTCGAATACCGCGATCAGGGTCACGGCGACGCCGAACACCACGCTCTTGATGACGCCGTTGAGGATGTCGTTGCGCACGTCCACCGCCGCCTGCATCTGCGACCAGAACGCGCCTTCGTCGACGCCAATCAGCACCACGCCCACCAGGTAACCGCCGAAGATCCCCATGGCCGAGAACAGCGCGGCAAGCAGCGGCATCGACAGGACGCCGCCCCAGAAGCGCGGCGCGACGACGCGCGCGATCGGGTCGACGGCCATCATTTCCATCGCCGAGAGCTGCTCGGTGGCCTTCATCAGCCCGATCTCGGCAGTGATGGCGCTGCCTGCGCGGCTCGCAAACAGCAGCCCGGCGACCACCGGCCCGAGCTCGCGCACCAGTGAGAGCGCCACCAGCACGCCCAGCGCCTCCGAGGAGCCGTAGCGCTGCAGCGTGTCGTAGCCCTGCAGGCCGAGCACCATGCCGACGAAAAGTCCCGATACCAGGATGATGATGAGCGACAGCACGCCGGCGAAATAGATCTCGCGCACCGTGAGCCGGAAGCGGCGCAGCGCCGTCCCCGAGTGCGCGAGCAGGTAGACGAAAAAGCGGCTGGCGTAGCCCAGGCGCCATACGGTTGTGGTCACCATGGCCCCGAGCCGGACGAGTGCGGCGCGCACGGGCCCTACGCGCCGCCGCCGAAGCCGAGGTCGGCCGCGTAGCCGGCCGCCGGATAGTGGAAGGGCACCGGGCCGTCGATGGCGCCGCTCACGAACTGCTCGACGAAGGCCACGCCCGAGCGGCGCACCTCGGCTGGCGTGCCCTGGGCGACGACCCGCCCGTCGGCCATGAAGTACACGTAGTCGACGAGCGGCAGCGTCTCGGCGACGTCGTGCGTGACGATGACCGCGGTGGCGCCCAGCGAGTCGTTCAGCTGCCGCACCAGTCGGGCGATGACGCCGAGCGCGATCGGGTCGAGCCCGGTAAACGGCTCGTCGTACAGGATCAGCTCCGGATCGAGCGCGATGGCGCGCGCCAGCGCCACGCGCCGCGCCATGCCGCCGGAGAGCGCCGCCGGCAGCAGCGGCGCCGCGCCGCGCAGGCCCACGGCCTCGAGCTTGAGCAGCACCAGGTCGCGGATCGCGTCCTCGGGGAGGTCCGTGTGCTCGCGCATCTGGAACGCCACGTTGTCGAACACCGTCATGTCCGTGAACAGGGCCCCGAACTGGTACAGCATGCCCATGCGGCGGCGTAGCGCGTACAGGGCGTCGCGGTCGAGTTCGCTGGTGACCTGGCCGAGCACGCGCGCGCGCCCGCGGGTGGGCAGCAGCGCCGCCGCGATGATGCGCAGCAGCGTGGTCTTGCCGCAGCCCGACTGCCCCATCACCGCGACCACCTTGCCGCGCGGGATGTCCAGGTTGATGCCGTGCAGGACCGGCTGCCGTCCGTAAGCGAACGTCAGGTCTTCGATCTGTGCGATGACGGGATCAGCCAAGGGCTGTGGCGGGACGGCGGCAAAGGCGCTGATTTTACTCGACGCGCTGCCCCGAGCCCGTTTCCCCTATAGTTAGGGGCGTGGACACTGCAGTCGCCAGCGCCGCGGTACGCGTGGCCGGATTGGTCAAACGCTTCGGCAAGCGCGAGGCGCTGTCCGGCGTCGACCTAGAAGTGGCCCCCGGCGAAGCCTTCGGCCTGGTCGGCGCCAATGGCGCAGGCAAGACCACGCTGCTGAAATGCATGCTCGATTTCTGCGCTTTCGAGGCCGGACGCATCGAAATATTCGGTGCGCCGAGCGCCGAGGCGCGCGCGCGCGCGCGCCTCGCCTATGTGCCCGAGCGGTTCCTGCCGCCGCACTACCTGCGCGGGCGAGAATTTCTCGAGCTGACCGTGCGGCTGGGCGGCGGCGCCTACAGCGAAGATGCCGCGCGCGCGCTGCTGGGCGAGCTCGCCCTCGAGACCGAGTCCCTTGAGCAGCCGGTGCGCGAGCTATCCAAGGGCATGACGCAAAAGCTCGGCCTGGCCGGCGGGTTCCTCCTCGCGCGCGAACTCATCGTCCTCGACGAGCCGATGAGCGGCCTCGATCCGGCGAGCCGGGTGGCGGTGAAGACGGTGCTCGCGCGCCTGCGCCGCGAGGGGCGCACGCTGTTGTTCACGTCGCACGTGCTCGCCGACGTCGAAGAGCTGTGCACGGCGATCGCGGTGCTCGAGCGCGGCCGCGTGCGCTTTCGCGGCGCGCCCGCGGAGCTTTGCGCGCGCTACGCCGAACCCAGCCTGGAGCGCGCCTTCCTGCGCTGCGTGCATGGCGAGTAGCTCCCACGATGCAAGCGGCGGCAAGCCGCTGCTGCTCATCGTCGACGACGATGTGCTGATCGCCGAGACGCTGACCTTTGCGCTCGGCACGGATTTCGAGGTATTCGCCTGCGAGTCGCGCGCCCACGCCGTCGAGCTGCTGCGCCAGCTGCCGCAGCCGCCGCAGCTCGCGCTCGTCGATCTCGGCCTGCCGCCGCGCCCGCATGCGCCCGACGAGGGCTTCCAGCTGATCGCCGACCTGCTCGCGCATTCGCCGGGCATGCGCATCTTCGTGCTGTCGGGCCAGGGCGAAGCGGCGCACGCGCGCCACGCGCGCACGCTGGGCGCTGCCGAGTTCATCGCCAAGCCCTGCGATCCGGAGGTGCTGAAGAGCACGCTCTTGCGCGCGCTCGCATTCCGCCCGGCCGAGCTCGCGCCACCCGCGGAGCAGGCCGCCCGCCTCATCGGCGAGAGCGCGGCGCTGACGCGCCTGCGCGATCAGATCGCGCAGTCGGCGGATTCGCCGTTTCCCGTGCTGATCGAGGGAGAGTCCGGCAGCGGCAAGGAACAGGTGGCGCTCGCGCTGCACCAGCGTTCGCGGCGCGCCGCGAAACCCTACCTCGCGCTCAATTGCGCGGCGATCGCGCCCACCCTGGTCGAGCCGACGCTGTTCGGCTACGTGAAGGGCGCTTTTACGGGCGCCACGTCCAACAAGTCGGGCTATTTCGAGGACGCGCAGGACGGGACGCTGTTCCTCGACGAAATCGGCGAGCTGCCGCTCGAGATCCAGGCGAAGCTGCTGCGCGTGCTGGAAAACGGCGAATACCAGCGCGTCGGCGAGACGCAGCGGCGCGTAGCGCGCGCTCGCGTCGTCGCCGCCACCAATCGCGAACTGCGGCAGGAGACGCGCGAGGGGCGCTTCCGCGCCGACCTGTACCACCGGCTTTCCGTGCTGACAGTGGCCGTGCCGCCGTTGCGCGAGATGGGCCGCGACCGGCTGCTGCTGCTGGAGCATTTCCGTGCCCAGTATGCGGCGCAGGCCGGCGTCGCACCCTTCACCTTCGATCCGTCCGCCGAGCAGGCCTGGCTCGCCTATTCGTTTCCGGGCAACGTGCGCGAGCTGCGCAACATCGTCATCCGGCTTGCCACCAAGCACGCCGGCCGGCGCATCTCGGCCGGCGAGCTCGAGCCCGAATTCGACCTGCAGTCCCAGGCTGGCGCCGCGCCGCCGGCGCGCGACCTGCATGCCGAAGCGCAGCGCGAGCTCGAGCGCGGCGGCTTCAGCCTGGACGACACGCTCAAGGCCTGGGAGCGCGCCTATGTCGAGGCCGCACTGAAGATGACGCGCGGCAATGTGAGCCAGGCGGCGAAGCTGCTGGGCGTGAACCGCACCACGCTATACAGCCGGATGAGTACGGGGGAACCTGAGGGCGGTTCCCCCGTACCCCTTCCCCCCGAAAGGAGATAGGGGATGTCGTTGTACCTCGAACACTTCGGCCTCAACGAGGCGCCGTTCCGCATCACGCCGCACACGGACTTCTTTTTCGACGGCGCCGACCGCGGCGCCACGCTCGAAGCGCTGCTCTACGCAGCCCTGCACGAGGAAGGCATCGTCAAGGTGGTGGGCGAGGTGGGCAGCGGCAAGACCATGTTGTGCCGCGTGCTGATCGAGCGCCTGCCGTCGCACGTCGAAACCGTGTATCTCGCCAACCCGTCGTTCACGCGCGACGAGATTCTCTACGCGGTGGCCGAGGAACTGAAGATCGAGTTTTCGCGCGAGCGCGTCACCGGCGCGGTGCATGCGCTGCACGAGCGGCTCATCGAGTCCTACGGCCGCGGACGGCGCACCGTGGTCCTGATCGACGAGGCGCACGCCATGCCCGAGGAGAC
>JAOTWE010000307.1 GCA_029863065.1 Betaproteobacteria bacterium | reverse complement strand
CGGCGAGGGCTGGCCCTTGGTCATGCCGTAGACGTGGTTGTCCATGACGATGTAGGTGAGGTCGACGTTCCGGCGGCAGGCGTGCAGGAAATGGTTGCCGCCGATCGAGTAGCCATCGCCGTCGCCGCTCGCCACCAGCACCGTCAGGTCGGGGCGCGCCACCTTCAAGCCGGTGGCCACCGGCAGCGCACGGCCGTGCACGCCGTGAAAGCCGTAGCAGGCGGTGTAGGCGGGAATGCGTGAGGAGCAGCCGATGCCCGAGACCACGGCAACGTTCTCCGGGCGCAACTCGAGCGCCGCCAGCGCCTTGGTGATCGCCGAGAGCACTGAAAAATCGCCGCAGCCCGGGCACCACACCGGCTTGGTGTCGGACTTGAAGTCCTTGGCGACGAGCGGCACGGCTGCGCCGGGTGCGTTCATGCGCCGCTCCAATGCGCGAGCGCCTCATGGATCTCGGCCGGCCGGAAGGGCAGGGGGCCGGGCCGCCTGAGGCTCTTCACTTCGCCCGGCAGCTCGTACTCGGCGCGCAGGTAACGCAGGAACTGCCCGCTGTGATTCTGCTCCAGCACCAGCACGCGCTTCACGCCCGCGAGCGCGCGCGCCAGAAGCGCGGGCTGCGCCGGCGCGAGCAGGCGCAGCGACACCAGGCGCACCGCCGCGCCCGCGGCGCGCGCGCGCGCCAGCGCCTCGCGCGCCGGACCGGTGCACGAGCCGAAAGTGACGAGGGCCGTCTCGCCGTCGCCCTCGACGCTCGCCCAGGCCTCGCCGGGATCGAGCTGCGCGAGCTTGCGCGCGCGCTTGTCCATTTGCGCGAGGTGATCGGACGCTTGCGAGGAAGGCGTGCCGCGCTCGTTGTGCTCGAGCCCGTCGGCCGTGTACACGGCGCCGGCGGTGCCGGGCGCGGCCATGGGCGACACGCCTGAGGGCGTCAGCGCGTAGCGCCTGTAGCCCTCGCCACCCTGTGCCTTCTGCCTCGTCAGCGAACCCTGCGCCGCGGGCGGTGCGTCAACCACCGCGCGCGCCTGTCCCAGATACTGGTCGGAGAGCACGATCGCCGGCACCTGCAGCGATTCGGCGAGGCCGACGGCCCACTCGGTGGCCGTGAGACAGTCGGCAAGCGAATTGGGCGCGACCACGACGTGCGGCGCGTCGCCGTGCAAGCCGTAGAGCGCGGTGCCCAGATCGGCCTGCTCGCTCTTGGTGGCGATGCCGGTGGACGGGCCGGTGCGCATCACGTCGACCACCACCACCGGGATCTCGGCGGCGACGCCCAGGCCGAGCGACTCGATCATGAGCGACAGCCCCGGCCCGGAGGTGGCGGTGAGGGAGGCCACGCCGCCGTAGGACGCACCGAGCGCCATGTTGATCGAGGCGAGCTCGTCCTCGGCCTGCACCAGGGTGCCGCCGACCTGGCCGAGTGCGGGCGCGAGCCATTCGAGCAGCTCGGTGGCGGGCGTGATGGGGTAGGCGGCGACGAAGCGCACGCCGCCGCGCAGCGCCCCGTGGCCGGCGGCCTCGTTGCCGGTGATGAGCCAGCGCGGCACCTTCGCCGGCGGGGCGGCGAGCGCAAACTGCGGCAGCGCGGCCGCCTGCTCCCAGCCCAGGCGCGCCGCCGCGAGCCCGGCCTCGAGCCCCTTCTTCATCGACTTGCGCATCGCGGCTTCCAGCGCCGCGGCCGGCAGGCCGAGCAGCGCGGCGAGCAGGCCGAGCGCCACCATGTTCGGCCAGCCGCCGCTCGCCTGCGCGGCGAGCGCCTTGAACGCTACCGGCGCGTAGCGCGCGCCCTCGCGCACGAAGATTTCCGGCGGCTCGCCCTGCGCCGGGTCGCCGACGATGAGGCTCGCCGGGCCGAGCGGCAACTCGGCCGCGAAGCGCGTGACGTTCTGCCAGTCGATCGCCGCCAGCACCTGGACGCGGTCGTCCTGGCCGTCGCCGGGGAAGGTGGCGATGCGCAGCATGGCGGCCGCCTCGCCGCCGCGGATCTGCGGACCGCTGGTGCGCGTCATCAGGCCGTAGTACCCGGCCAGCGCCGCCGCCTCCAGCAGCATGTTGCCGGCGGTCATGACGCCGGCGCCGCCGCTGCCGGCAAGCGCCACGGAAACGGATGCATTGGCGTCCACGCCGCTATTTGGCGGGCAAGGCGATGCCCAAACCTTGAGCTATATCAAACCGGGGCGCTTTCAGCGGGAGTATTCATGTTCCTAATTCGGTATCGTCGTACCGATTTAACGAGAAAGGTTCCCATATGGGCGTGCCGGAAGCGAAGTTCCTCAAGGACCACGACCTGCCGGCGCTCGCCGCGCAAGGCGTGCGTTACGAAAAGCGCGAGGCGCGTACGCCCGACGGAAAACCGGTGCCGGGCCTGTACAACGCCTGGATCTGGCTCGACAACCCCGGGCAGTACAACTCCTACACCACGGACATGGTGAAAGGCGTGATCCTCGCCTTCCGCGCCGCGTCCAGCGCGCGCGACGTGAACTGCGTCGTGTTCACCGGCGTCGGCGACAAGGCGTTCTGCACCGGCGGCAACACCAAGGAGTACGCCGAGTACTACGCCGGCCACCCACAGGAGTACCGGCAGTACATGCGCCTGTTCAACGACATGGTGTCGGCGATCCTCGCCTGCGACAAGCCGGTGATCTGCCGCGTGAACGGCATGCGGATCGGCGGCGGCCAGGAGATCGGCATGGCCTGCGACTTCTCGGTGGCGCAGGACCTGGCGCGCTTCGGCCAGGCCGGCCCCAAGCACGGCTCGGCGCCCATCGGCGGCGCCACCGACTTTCTGCCGGTGATGGTCGGCGCC
>JAOTWE010000306.1 GCA_029863065.1 Betaproteobacteria bacterium | reverse complement strand
GCGGGCGGTGCCGCTCGGCGACGGCGAGTATGCAATCACCGGCCACAAGTGGTTCCTGTCGGCACCGATGTGCGACGCGTTCCTGGTGCTGGCGCAGGCGCCGGGCGGGTTGTCGTGCTTCTTCATGCCGCGCGTGCTGGCCGACGGCGCGCACAACGCCATTCGCATCCAGCGCCTCAAGGACAAGCTCGGCAACCGCTCCAATGCCTCCTCCGAGGTGGAATTCGAGGAAGCGCACGCAACGCTCCTCGGCGAGGAAGGCCGCGGCGTACCGATGGTCCTGGAAATGGGCGTGTACACGCGCCTCGACTGCGCCATCGGCACCGCGGGCCTCATGCGCCAGGCGCTGGTGCAGGCGCTGTGGAACGCGGCGCAGCGCAAGGCGTTCGGCAAACTGCTGAAGGACCAGCCGCTGATGCAGAACGTGCTCGCCGACCTCGCCCTCGAGGCGGAAGCGGCCAGCGCGCTGGTCCTGCGCCTGGCGCGCGCCTACGACGGCGACGATGCGCGCGAGCGGCTCCTGCGCCGCGTGCTCACGCCGGCGGCCAAGTTCTGGGTGTGCAAGCGCGGCGCGCACTTCGCGCAGGAAGCGATGGAGGCGGTCGGCGGCAACGGCTACGTCGAGGAGCAGGTGCTGGCGCGCATCTACCGCGAAATGCCGCTCAATTCCATCTGGGAGGGCGCCGGCAACGTCATGTGCCTCGACGTGCTGCGCGCGCTGAGAAAGGCGTCCGACGTGATCGAGGTCGTCGCCGGCGAGCTCGACGCGGCGGCCGGCAGCCACCGCAAGTTCGATGCGTTCAGCGCCTCGCTCAAGGATCGCCTCGCCGACGCGGCGGAGCACGAGGGCTCCGCGCGGCGCCTGACGCAGGACCTCGCGCTCGCGTTGCAGGCGAGCCTCCTCGCCCGCCACGCGCCGGGCTTCGTCTTCGAGGCGTTCGTGCAGGCGCGCCTGGGGGCGGACTGGACCGGCGCCTTCGGCACGCTCGCGCCCAGCGCGCCCTGCGAAGCGCTCATCGGCCGGGCCATGCCCATCGCCGGATGAAGTCGGTCCGCATCGGCGCGGGCCTCGGTTTCTACGGCGATTCCTGGCAGGCAGTGCGCGCCTCCATCGAGCGAGCGCGGCGCGTGGAAATCGAGGCACCGGTCGACCTGCCGCCGCTGAACTCTAAGTGAAGAAGGTGCGCGGGACACCGGCGCAGATCGGCAACCGGCGCGAGAACCTGCAGCGCGTGTGCGCACGCCTGTTGCGCGAGAAAGGCTTCGAAGGCACTTCGATTTGCGACATATTGCAGGCCGAAGGCGGCATGCCGGCGATGCGCAGCTCGCGCGTCTGTTTACCTTCGGCGTGCTGAACTGGACGGCGCGCTGGTACCGCGCCGGCGGGAGAAAGTCGCTCGACGAGATTGCGGACGAGGCCGCGAGGTTTCTCCTCAAGCGCTAGCGAAGCGCTCCAGGTGGTGGTCCGCGTCGCCGAACTGCTGCGCGATCATGGTGAGGCGCCGGAACGAGTGACTAACTTTGAGCTCCTCGCTCATCCCCATGCCGCCGTGCAACTGGATCGACTCCTGGCTGATGAGCCGCGCGGTGTCGGCGATCTTGATCTTCGCCGCCGACACCGCGTGCGCGCGCTCCCTGGCATCGGCCGCGCTGTCCGCCTTGGAGCAGGCAAGGCAAGCCATGGACTTCGCCTGCTCGTAGGCGATATACATGTCCACCATGCGGTGCTGCAGCGCCTGGAAGGTGCCGATCGGCACGCCGAACTGCTTGCGCGTCTTTAGGTATTCGAGCGTCGTGTCGCAGGCGAACTTCATCGCCCCCACCGCCTCGGCGCAGACGAGCGCCGTGGCGAAGTCCACCACCGCCTCGATCACGGCAAGCCCCTTGCCTTCGGCGCCGAGCAGCTCGCCCGCCGCCCCTGACAGCACGATGTCGGCCGCCCGCATTTCATCGAGCGTCCGGTAAGGCTTCAGCTTGACGGCCTTCGCATCGACGAGGAACAGGCTCGGGCCCGCCGGCGCCTGCGCCGACACGACGAGCTTGCCGGCCGCGGGCGCGCCCAGCACGACGACCTTTCCGCCGTCGAGCGTCCAGCCGCTGCCGGCCTTCTTCGCCTTCACCGCCGAAGGCGCGAGCTCGTAGCGCGCGCCCTTCTCCGAGAAGGCGAATGCCATCTTCAATCTGCCCTCCACCACCTGCGGCAGGATCGCCTTCTTCTGCGCGTCGCTCCCCGCGCGCGCGACGCACAGCCCGCCGAGCAGCGTCGCCAGGTACGGCTCGATCACCAATCCCTCGCCGAACGCCTCCATGACGCTCATCAGGTCCACCGCGCCACCGCCGAAGCCGCCGTGGTCCGGCGAGAACGGAATGCCGGTGAGGCCCATTTCGGCGAACGTGCCCCACACCTTCTCGCTGTAGCCCTCGGCGGACCCGACGATCTTCTTGCGCGCCTCGAACTCGTAGTCCTTCTGGATGAAGCGCCGCACCGAGTCGGCGAGGAGTTGCTGCTCTTCGTTGTAGTCGAAGTTCATGGTTAAAGTCCCAGGGTCATCTTGGCGATGATGTTGCGCTGGATCTCATTCGACCCGGCGTAGATCGTCGTCTTCCTGAAATTGCAGTAGCGCGGCGCGATCGCCGCGGTGAATTCGTCGAAGGCGGCATCGCCGTTGACCGCCTTGAACGGCTGCGCGAGCGGCCCTACGGCCTGCATCATGAGCTCGGTCAGCCCCTGCTGGATCTCGGTGCCCTTGATCTTCAGCATCGAGACGTCCGCGCCGGGCGGCTGGCCGGTGCGGCGCATGCGATC
>JAOTWE010000066.1 GCA_029863065.1 Betaproteobacteria bacterium | reverse complement strand
GGCGGAGCTGGAAGGCAAGACCGGCAAGGGCTTTGGCAGCGGCGACCATCCGCTCCTCGTTTCGGTGCGTTCGGGATCGGCGATGTCGATGCCGGGCATGATGGATACCATCCTGAACCTCGGCCTCAACGAGACCTCGCTGCAAGGGCTGATCAAGCAGACCGCCAACCCGCGCTTCGCGTACGACGCGTACCGCCGCTTCATCCAGCTTTTCGGCAAGATCGCGCTGGGAATCGCCGACGTGCGTTTCGACGAGCGCATGGCGGACCTCAAGCGCAAGGTCGGTGCGCGCGAGGACGTCGATCTGGGCGCCGAGCAGCTCAGCGCGCTCGCCGGCGAATTCCTCGATATCGTGAAGCGCCATACCGGCAAGCCGTTTCCGCAGGACCCGTACGAGCAGCTCGAGATCGCGGTCGGCGCCGTGTTCCGCTCCTGGATGGGCAAGCGCGCAGTCGATTATCGCAAGCAGTTCAAAATCACCAGGGACATGGCCAACGGCACCGCGGTTACCGTCTGCACCATGGTGTTCGGCAACCTGGGCGACGATTCGGGCACCGGGGTGGGCTTCACGCGCAATCCGGGCACCGGCGAGAACGTTATCTACGGCGAGTATCTGGTCAACGCCCAAGGCGAGGACGTCGTGGCGGGCATCCGCACGCCCAGGCCGATCGCCGAGTTGGCACGCGAAATGCCGAAGATCTACCGCGAGTTGACCGAGCTGCACCAGCGGCTCGAGTCGCATTACCGCGAAGTGCAGGATTTCGAATTCACCATCGAGCGCGGCAAGCTCTATTGCCTGCAGACGCGCCACGGCAAGATGAATGCCCGCGCCATGGTGCGCACCTCGGTCGAGATGTTCAATGAAGGACTGATCTCCCGGGAGCGCGCATTGCTGCGGGTCGAGCCGGCGATGCTGGAGCAGTTGCTGGTGCCGCAGCTTTCGCCGGATTTCCACGGCAAGGCGCTCGCGCAAGGCCTGCCCGCCTCGCCCGGTGCGGCCTCCGGCAAGATCGTGTTCGACGCCAACACCGCCGAAGCGCGCGGCATGGCGGGCGAGAAGGTCATCCTGGTACGCGAGGAAACCAAGCCGGACGACATCCATGGCTTCTTCCAGGCGCAGGGCATCCTCACCAGCCGCGGCGGCAAGACTTCGCACGCCGCGGTGGTGGCGCGCGGCATGGGCAAGCCCTGCGTGTCCGGCTGCGAGCAGATCGTGATCAACGACAAGGCGCGCAACGCGACTATCGGCGAAACCACTCTGCACGAGGGCGACGTCATCACCATCGACGGCGGCACCGGGCACGTCTACGCGGGCGAGGTGCCGACCGTGGAGGCCGCGATCTCGGAGGAAATGACCACGCTGCTATCCTGGGCGGACGAAGTGGCGCGGCTGCAGGTGATGGCCAACGCCGACACCCCGGAGGACGCGATGCGCGCGCGCGAATTCGGCGCGGTGGGAATCGGTCTGGTGCGCACCGAGCGCATGTTCAACAGCACGGACCGCTTGCCCATCATGCAGGAGATGATCCTCGCGGAAACGCGCGAGGAGCGCCAGGCGGCGCTCGACCGGCTGCTGCCGATCCAGCGCTCCGACTTCAAGGGCATTTTCAAGACGATGAAGGGGCTGCCGGTGACGGTGCGGCTGCTCGATCCGCCGATGCACGAATTTCTCCCCACCGCGGCGCAGCTGGAGCTCGAGATCGCCCACCTGCACCAGTTGCGCGATTCGATCGAGGCGCTCAAGGAATTGCCCGACACGCTAAAGCTGCTCAATCCCAAGCTCTACCAGCAGTACGCCGACGGCCTGACGAAGCTCGTGGGCGGCCTGCACACCTTCGAGGATACCCATCTGGAAGACGACGTGATCCACCGGAAGGAAACGATCCTGAAGAAGGTGCGCTCGCTGCAGGAGGTCAACCCGATGCTGGGGCACCGCGGCGTGCGGCTGGGCATCAGCTATCCGGAAATCTACTCCATGCAGATTCAGGCGATTCTCGAGGCCGCCGCCCTGTGCGCCAGGGAAGGCGTCGAAATCTATCCCGAGATCATGGTGCCGCAGGTCGCCACGGTGGAAGAGCTCAAGCGCATCCACGGCCACGTCGAGCGCATCCACAAGGTGGTCGAGCTGACCCACGGCATCAACGTCAAGTTCAAGTTCGGCACCATGCTGGAAGTGGTGCGCGCCTGCCTGCGCGCCGGCCGCATGGCCCAGGACGCGGAGTTCTTCTCCTTCGGCACCAATGATCTCACGCAGGCCACGTTCTCGTTCAGCCGCGAGGACGCGGAAAATAAGTTCCTGTCGACTTACAACGAAACCGGCATACTGCAGGACAACCCGTTCGAAGTGCTCGACATCAAGGGCGTGGGGCAGCTGATGAAGATGGCCGTCAGACAAGGCCGCGAGACCCGGCCGGACCTGAAGATCGGCATCTGTGGCGAGCACGGCGGCGATCCCGTGTCGATCCACTTCTGCCATCACATCGGCATCACCTACGTGTCGTGCTCGGGCCCGCGCGTGCCGGTCGCGCGCCTCGCCGCGGCGCAGGCGGCGCTGCTCGAAGCGGAGTACCAGGATCCGAGCTGAGCGCGCCTCCCGAGTCCTTGATAGCGAGCAATTCACCTTTGGCGGTTCCGCCGCAGCACGATCCGACGCGGGATCGCGGCAAGGAGATGGCCGACCGCAAGAACTTCACCGTCGCCACCAATGTCCCAGGAAGACGTTGGGTCTTGAAATGCCTGCCGATGAACTACGAGCAGTGTTGCATTGACCGGTTGAACCGGCCACCCAAAGCGGTCATTCGGGGTGTAGATTGAGGATCGAATCGGTGTTTATCGAACAATAATGGTGCGCGGCGCGACATAAGCGCCATCGTGCGCCGTCGCGCCGGGAGCTAACATGCTGCGGGCAGCCATTTGCGGGGCCGGCCACTGGGGAACGCGGCTGATCGAGTCGGTTCAGGGCAAGAGCGGCAAAATCCGTTTCGTCGCGGCGCTGACCCGCGATCCGGCCGCCCGCAAGCCGCTCGGCGAGCGCTTCGGCCTCGCCTTGATCGCGCGCTACGCGGACGTGCTGGCGGACCCCGCGATCGACGCGGTGGTGCTGGCGACGCCGCACTCCCGCCACGCCGCCGAGATCGCGGCGGCAGCGCAAGCCGGCAAGCACGTGTTCGTGGAGAAGCCGTTCACGCTGACGCGCGCCAGCGCCGAGAGCGCGATCGAATCGTGCCGCACGGCCGGCATCACGCTGCATGTCGGATTCAATCGCCGCTACGCGCCGGCCTATGCCGACATGAAGCGGCGCATCGCGGCCGGCGAGATCGGCGCGTTGCGCCACGTCGAGGGCAATTTCTCCGGCCCGTCCAGCTATCAGATCGAGCCGGGCAACTGGCGCTCAAACCAGATTGAGAGCCCGGGCGGTTCCATGACCGCGCGCGGCTGCCATGTCCTCGACGCCATGGTGCATGTCGCCGGGCTCGCGACCGAAGTTGTTGCCATCAGCGAGCGCCAGCAGCTCGACATCGACGTCGACGACACGACGTCGTGCCTGCTGCGCTTCGCGGGCGGCGCGACCGGCACCCTGGCGACGCTGCACGCGGCGACCCGGTTCTACCGCATGCATGCATTCGGATCGAAGGGCGCCCTGGAACTGCGCGGCGATACCGAGCTCGATGTTTTCGATCTCGACGGCAATGTCCGCCGCCTGAGCTTCGAGGGAATCGACAAGGAGCGCGCGGAGCTGGAGGCCTTCGCCGACGCGGTGGCGGGCAGGGTGAAATTCGTGATCGCGCCGGAGGAGATCGTCAACGTGGTGGCGGGAACCGAGGCGGTGGTGGCGTCGGCCCGTAGCGGCAAGACGGTCACGATCAGTTGAGTGCGGCCGTCACGAGTCCTGTTTGAGCCAGGCGCCGAGCCCGCCGCAATCGATGAGCGGGATCGATCTTCGTATCTGTTGATGAGCGAAGGGGGAACCATGCGCAACTTGACGCAGGTCACTCAGCAGCACTACCGATCCGATGGATTGCTGGAGCGCATCCTTGCTGGACTGCGCGCCGCCGGGAAAAACCCCGAGGCGCCGACGGTTGAAGACCTCGCGCCGGCGGACGAGTTCCACTCCCTCGGGCGGGCGGCCACCCGGGAACTGGCCGAGTTGGCGCAGATCGCGCCGGGCACGCGACTGCTGGATGTCGGCAGCGGCCTGGGCGGACCGGCGCGCTACCTGGCCAGCGCCTGCGGCTGTGACGTCACCGGAATTGACCTGACGCCGGAATTCTGCGAGGTCGCCAACGAATTGTCGCGGCGTACCGGGCTCGCCGGGCGAAGCCGGTTCCGGCAGGCAGACGCATTGGCCCTGCCTTTTGCCGAAGGCGAGTTCGACGCCGTGTGGACCTTCCAGACGCAAATGAACATTGCCGACAAACGGCGCTTCTATGCGGAGATCCGGCGTGTGCTGAGGCCCGGCGGGCGCCTCATGTTCCAAGACATCCTGGAGGGCAATGGTCGAGCGCTGGAATTTCCGGTGCCCTGGGCCTCCGAGGCGGATTGCAGCCACCTCATCAAGCCCAACGCACTGCGGGATTTGCTGCGCGAACTGGGGCTGATCGAAGTGCTGTGGAGGGATGCCACTGCCGCCATCGTGGAATGGCAGGCGCGGAATATCCCGCCCAAGAACGCGCCCCTGCCGCCACTGGGCATGCATCTCGTGTTAGGGCCCCTGCACGCCGAAAAGCGCGCCAACGCCAATCGCGCCCTGCGCGACGGTCGCTTCGTGTATATCCAGGGCGTATTCGAGAAGACTCGCTAGCGGCGAGGGCGAGACCGTGTCGCGGCATTTCGGGGTGCGGGAATTCTCGGAATTCGGTCATGCTCGGTCGTGCATCGCTCTGCTTAGTGGTGCAACGGGCGTCCTCGCGGTACTTCTGCATCACCGGCGTGTGGTTGATAAAGTCCTGTCGTTCCACGCAGCGCGAATATCGCCGACAACCGAATTCACCGAGGGAAGGAAAGTGCCATGAGCCAGCCAGCCGTATTGCGGACCGTCGATGGGCGAGGCGTCGCCACGCTGACGCTCAACCGGCCCGAAGTGAACAACGCCTACGACGACGCGCTCATCGGCGGCCTGCACGAAGCGATGGACGAGCTCGGCGCGCACCCCGGCCTGCGCGTCGTGGTGCTGCGCGGCGCGGGCAAGCATTTCCAGGCGGGCGCCGACCTGAAGTGGATCACGCGCGTGGCGGGACAGTCGGCGGCAGAAAACGAGCGCGTCTCGCGCGCGACGGCGCTGGCGGTGCACCGCCTCAATACGCTTCCCGTACCGACCATCGCGCTGGTGCAGGGCGGCTGCTTCGGCGGCGGCACCGGCATCGTCGCCGCGTGCGACATCGTGATTGCCGCCGACAATGCGGTCTTCTCGATCGCGGAAACGCGCTGGGGTCTGATGGCCGGCATCATCCTGCCGCAGCTCGCGGACGCCATCGGCGTGCGCCAGGTCCGCCGCTATGCGCTCTCCGGGGAGCGCTTCGACGCGCACGAGGCGCGGCGCATCGGCCTGGTGCACGAGGTCGTGCAGGCGGAAGATCTGCAAGCGACGGCCGAAGAGCGCGTCGCGCAATTGCTGCAGAACGCGCCCGACGCCAGCGCGCAGACCAAGTCAGCGGCCCTGCAATTCGCCTGGGGCGCGATCGACGACGCCGTGCTCGGGCGGCTGATTGCGCAGCATGCGGCCAAGCGCCGCAGCGCCGAGGCCACCGAGGGACTGGCGTCGTTCGTGGAGAAGCGGCCCGGGCGCTGGGCCGCACCGTCGTAGCCGCCGCGACCGCGCGCCTTCTAAAGAGTTTGTCAAGGCGTGGAATATGCCCTGGAAACGCCCTCGACCGGCAACGACCGCGTCGAAAATATCCTATTTGGAACAGATAATTACGCAAGCAACCTGCACGCATTTGATAGTATCGGTACGCATACCAAGCGTCAGGGGGATCCGAGGCAATGATGGCGACGGTTACGGCGAGCGCAGGGGCACCGGGCGCGGTGGAGTTGCTCCGGTTGCAGACCGCCGTGCTGTCCCAGGAGCGCTTCGCGCGGTCGACCGCGGCGCTCGCCACGGCGCTGTGCGATCAGTTGCGCTGCGAGCGCGTGACCGTCGGCTGGCAGCGGCGCGACTACATCGCGGTGATCGCGCTGTCCCACGGCGCGGACTTCGATCCGCGGCAGGCGATTTTCGAGAGAATCGCCGCGGCCATGGACGAGGCGGTGGAACAGGCCAGCACCGTGGTCCTGCCGCAACCTGACGGGGCGGCGCCCCAGGTCGCGATGGCGCATCTCGAGTTCGCGGGTGGCGGCCAGGCGCGCGCCGTGTGCACGGCCGTGCTCGCGGACCAGGCGCAGGCCATCGGCGCGATCACGCTCGAGCGCGCGAGCCCATTCAATGCCGACGAGATCGTCTATTGCGAGGATGCTGCCGCGCTGTGCGCGCCGATTCTCGCGCTCAAGCGCCGTGCCGAGCGCTCCTGGTTCGCGGCAACGAGTGCCGCAATGGGGAACACGGTGCGCGGTGCGCTATCGTCCGGCGGCACGCCCGCCAGGCTCGCGTACGGCGCCGCGGCGCTCGCGCTCGCGGCGCTGCTGTTCGTCCCGGTCACCTACCATGTCGCGGCGCCGGCGCGTCTCGAGGGCTCGATACAGCGGGCGGTGGTCGCCCCGGTCGACGGCTTTCTCGAGCAGGTCAACGTGCGCCCCGGCGACGCCGTCGCCGCCGGCCAGATCCTCGCCGAGCTGGCGACGCAGGATCTGGAGACCGAGCGCAACAAGCGCCACAGCGAGCTCGTGCAGCACGAGAACGTGTACAAGGCGGCGCTCGCGCGGTCCGACCGCACGCAGCTCGTCATCAACCAGGCCAAGGCCGCCGAGTCGCGCGCGCAAGTCGCGCTCATCGACAATCAGCTGCGACGCTCGCAGCTGCGCGCGCCCTTCGATGGCGTGGTGATCAAGGGCGACCTGGCGCCGCAACTCGGTGCGCCGGTGCAGCGCGGCGACGTGCTTCTGACCCTGGCACCCGACAACCGCTTTCGCCTCATCGTCGAGGTTGACGAGCGCGACGTGGCGCTGCTGCGCCCGGGCATGCAGGGCAAGCTGGCGCTCGCCGCCGCGCCCGGCGATGTACTCGGATTCAGCGTCGCGCGCATCCTGCCCGTAGCGGTCGCCGCGGACGGCCGCAATTATTTCGAGGTCGAGGGCATGCTCGACCCGCGGGGCCGGGCGTTGCGGCCCGGCTTGCGCGGCGTGGCGAAGATCGCCGCCGGCCAGCGTCCCGCCGCCTGGATCGCAACCCACCGGCTGATCGCCTGGCTGCGCCTCACGGCCTGGTCGCTGGGAGCCTGAGATGCCCGAATCGCTCTTCAGCCCGTTGTGGCACCACGTCAGCGAGTTGCGGCCGCGGCTGCGCGCCGGCGTGCGCGTGCAGCGGCAGAAGTACCGCGACGAGACCTGGTATCTCCTGCTCGACGAGGCGAGCGGCAAGCAGCACCGCATCAACGCGCCGTCCTACGAGTTCATCGGCCGCTTCGACGGCCGCGCCACGGTCAACCAGCTCTGGAGCCTGCTGCTGGAGAAGTTCGGCGACCGCGCGCCCGGGCAGCACGAGATCGTGCGCACGCTGCAGCGGCTCGCCGAAGGCGAGCTGATGCAGCTGGACGATGGCGCCGACATCGCCGGTCTGTTCCGGCGCCGCGCCGAGCGCGCGCGCCGGCGCCGGCCGCTGGTCAATCCGCTCGCGTTCTCGATGCCGCTGTTCGACCCTTCGCCGCTGCTCGCGCCGCTCGACGCGCTCGGCCTGCGCCTGTTCCGGCCCTGGGCGCTGTTCGCCTGGGCGCTGCTGGCGCTGGCGGGGACGCTCGCCGCGGCCATGCATTGGGGCGAGCTGCGCGAGCATGCCGTGACGCACATGGGCACGGCGTATTACCTGCTGCTCGCGTGGGTCAGCTATCCATTCGTGAAACTGCTGCACGAGCTCGGACACGGGCTCGCCGTGCGTCGCTGGGGCGGCGAGGTGCACGAATTCGGCGTCACCTTCCTGGTGCTGACGCCGGCGCCCTACATGGACGCTTCGGCCGCGGCGGCGTTTCGCGACCGCTGGCGGCGCGTCGTGGTGAGCGCCGCCGGCATCCTGATGGAGCTCGCGCTCGCCGCGGCGGCTGTGCTGGTCTGGCTCGCCGTGCAACCGGGCCTGGTGCGGGACTTCGCGTTCGTCCTGCTGTTCGTTTGCCTGGCCTCGACCCTGCTGTTCAACGGCAATCCGCTGCTGCGTTTCGACGGCTACCACGTGCTCTGCGACCTCCTCGATACGCCGAACCTGGCGATGCGCAGCCATGCGTACTGGGTGCATTTGCTCCGCCGGCTGCTCGGCGCGGACGCTTCGGCACCGGCGATGGGGCGCGGCGAGCGCAAATGGCTGCTGGCCTACTCCCCCCTGTCATGGGGCTACCGCCTCATGCTCAGCACGGCGCTGGTGCTGTGGGTTGCGGAGAAGTCCGCGGCGCTCGGGTGGTTGAGCGCGGCGCTGCTCGCCGCCTTCGTGTTCGTGCGCCCGGCCCATTCGACCGCAAAGGCGGTGTGGCAGGCGATTCCCGCCGGCTCGCCCCGACGGCGCGCCGGCGCGTCGGTGGCGGTGGCGGCCGGGCTGCTGGGCGTTGCGTTTCTCGCCTTGCCGGTCCCGAGCACAGTGACGGTGCAGGGCGTGGTCTGGGCGCCGGAACATGCGACGGTGCGCGCCGAGACCGAGGGTTTCGTCGCCGAAGTCCTGGCGCGCGACGGCCAGACGGTCGAGCCGGGCACGCCGCTCGCGGTGCTCGCCGAGCCGGGATTGCTCGCGGAGCGCGACATGCTGCGCTCGCGCCTGCTGGGGCTGAGCGCGCGCCAGTACCACGCGATCCTGCGTGAGCCGTCGCTGGCCCGCAACGTGGTCGAGGAGCTCACACAGGCGCGTAGCGAGCTGCTGCGCGTCGAGCAGCGCGTCGGGCAATGGACCGTGCGCAGCAAAGCTGCCGGGCGGCTCGTGCTGCCGCATGCCGACGATCTGCCCGGGAGCTTCGTTTCCAAGGGCGGTACTCTGGCTTATGTGCTCGTCGAGTCTCCCGCGGTCGTGCGTGCGGCAGTCCCCGAGGACCACGCATCGTGGTTGCGCGGCCGCACGGCTGGCATCGAGGTGCGGCTGGCCGGGGCGCAAGAGCCTGTCCCCGCGCACCTGCTGCGCGAGGTGCCGGCCGCGACGCACGTCCTGCCGAGCGCGGCGCTGGGCGAGCGGGCCGGCGGCGGGCTGGTCGTGGATCCGGCCGATCGCGACGGCACGCGCGTCCTGGAACCGGTATTCCTGTTCGACGTCGCCCTGCAGGGCCGGCCGGCGGACCGCCTCGGCCAGCGGGCGTGGGTGCGCTTCGATCTTGGCGCCGAGCCGCTTGCGCTGCAATGGCACCGGCGGGTGCGCCAGATGCTCCTCAAGCACTTCAATCCGGCGACATGAGCACCGCCGCCCGACTGCCGCTGCCCGGTGCCCTGTGGGGCAGCTATCCCGAGAGGCGCGGTTCGCGGCGCGAGCCGGCGCCGTGGGCGGTCGCGGCGCGCCGCTACCGCAAGGTCGCCGAGCGGGTCGAGCGCCTGGATTTCCGAGGGCTCGCCGATGCCGAGCTCGCCGCGCACGCCGCGCAGCTGCGCCAGCGCCTCGTGCGCGAGGGTCTGGCCGAGCACACGATGGCGCAGGCCCTCGGCATCGTCTCCGAGGTTGCCGCGCGCGAGCTCGGGCAGCGGCCGCACCGGGTGCAGATATTCGCCGCGCGGGCGCTGCTCGACGATCGCCTGGCGGAAATGGCGACCGGCGAAGGCAAGACGCTGGCCGCGGCGCTGGCGGCCGCGACCGCAGCCCTGGCGCGAATTCCGGTGCACCTGATCACGGTGAACGACTACCTCGCGCGGCGCGACGGCGAGAGCCTGCGCCCCCTGTATGCGCGGCTCGGCCTCAGCACGGGAATCGTGACCCAGGAAATGGACCCGGGGGCGCGCCGCGCGGCCTATGCCAGCGACGTCACCTACTGCACGGCCAAAGAGCTGGTGTTCGATTACCTGCGTGATTCGATGGTGCGCGGCCGCGACGCCGGCGCTCTGCCGGAGCGCGTCTCGCATCTGCGCACGCAGCGCAGCGTCGTCCTGCGCGGGTTGTGCATGGCGATCATCGACGAGGCCGACAGCGTGCTGATCGACGAAGCGCGCGTGCCCTTCATTCTGTCGCGCGCGCGCCGCGATGATGCGGCGCGCGAGCACTATGGGCGCGCTCTCGCGCTCGCTGCGGCGCTGGCGCCGCAGCGCGACTTCCTGCTCGATCGCGAGGGCCGCGCCGCGACGCTCACGCGCGCCGGGCAGGACAAGGCCGAACGGCACGCGCAGGGCGCAGACGCGCTATGGAACGTACGCCGCTACCGCGAAGAGGCCCTGTGCCTCGCGTTGTGCGCGCTGCATCTCTTCCACAGGGATCGCGATTACCTGGTGCGCGCCGACAGAGTCGAGGTGATCGACGCGACCACCGGGCGTGTTGCCGCGGGACGCGCGTGGTCGCGCGGGCTGCAACAGTTGATCGAGCTCAAGGAAGGCTGCTCGCCGAGCCCGGCGATCGACAGCGCGGCCCAGATCACCTACCAGCGCTTTTTCTCGCGCTATCTGCGGCTCAGCGGCATGAGCGGCACGCTCTTTGAAGGACGCGGCGAGCTGTTGCACGTATACGGGCTGCGCGTGGCGCGCGTGCCCCTGCGCACGCCCGGCCGGCGCGCAGTTCTGCCGACACGGGTCTTCGCGTCGGCGGCGGCGCGCTGGGCGTACGTGGTCGCGCGCGCGCGCGAACTCGGCGCGAGCGGCCGGGCCGTCCTGATCGGCACCGATACGGTGGCCGAATCGCAGGAGCTGTCGGCGCTCCTGCACCGCGCGGACGTCGCGCACGCCGTGCTCAACGCGCGGCACGATCAGGGCGAGGCGCAGGTCGTCGCCCTGGCGGGCGCCTCCGGCCGCATCACGGTCGCCACCAGCATGGCGGGCCGCGGCACCGACATCGCCATCGACCCGCGGGTCGCCGCGCGTGGCGGCCTGCACGTCATTTTGTGCCAGGCGAATGCCTCGGCGCGCATCGACCAGCAGTTCCTGGGCCGCTGCGCGCGCCGCGGCGAGCCGGGCAGCTGCGAGACGTTGCTCAGCGCCGAGGCCGAAGCGGTGCGCGGCTGCCTGCCGCCGCGGGTCGTGTCGCTGCTGCGACGCGGCGCCGAGCTCAGACCGCGCTCGCTCGCGCGCGCGCTGGCCCGCTTTGCCCTGGCGCTGGAAGGCCGGCGGCAAACGAATATGCGGCGCGCGCTGTGGAAGCAGACACGGGATCTGGAACGCCAGCCGATCGTGGGAGCACCCGGCGCATGATGGCACCGACGTCGAGCTGCGCATTGTTCGCCGTTCTCGTCCTCGCCGCCGCGGTGTGCGCACCGGCGCAGGCCCAGGAGGCGCTCGGCTGCCTGATCGAACCGCATCAGGTCGCCGAGGTCGGCAGCCCCGTGATCGGCATCATCGACACCATCGCGGTCGAGCGCGGCGATCGCGTCGCCAAGGGTCAGGTCATCGCCACGCTGCGCGCCGACGTCGAGCGCGCCGCGGTCGGCGTCGCCTCGACCAAGGCGATGGTCGCTGCCGAAGTGCAGGCCGCGCAGGCGAACCACGATCTGGCGCGGCAGAAGTTCCTGCGGGCGCAGGAGCTGGTGGCGCGCAAATTCATCTCCACGCAAGCGCTCGACCAGGCGCGCGCCGAAGCCGACGTCGCGCGGCAAAGGCTCGCACAGGCGCAGGATCAGCGGCGCATCTGGAGCCGCGAGCTGCAGCTCGCCGAGGCGCAGCTCGGGCAGCGCACCATCCGCAGCCCGGCGAACGGCGTCATCGCCGAGCGCTACATGTCGCCGGGCGAACGCGTGGAGGAGAAGCCGGTCGTGCGCGTCGCGACCCTCGACCCGCTGCGCGTCGAGGTCGTCATGCCGGCGCAGCTTTTCGGCTCGATCCGGCTGGGCGCCACGCTGATGGTGCAGCCCGACATGCCGAATGCCGTGCCGCGCGAGGCGAGGGTGGTGCTGGTGGATCAGCTGATCGACGGGCCGAGCAACACTTTCCGGGCACGGCTCGAGCTGCCGAACAGCAACTACGAGGTGCCGGCCGGCGTGCGCTGCAAGATCGAGCTTGGCGCCGAAGTCCCGACGCTGCGCATCGATCGCAATATTCCGCAGATGAGGCCCGATGGCGTCCGCTAAGCGACCCGCGTCCGGCGCGCGCGAGCGCTTCTGCGTCGAGGCGCTCGAACCGCGGCTGCTCTACTCGGCCGATCTCGGCCCGTCGCTGCTCGCCTCGGCATTGGTATCGCCGGTGGCGGAGCATCGCCTGCTCGAGGCGGAAGCGCCGCCGGCGGACGCGGCTGCGGCGGCACAGC